>JADLCY010000003.1 GCA_020846935.1 Gemmatimonadaceae bacterium | reverse complement strand
GGCGCGCGTTCTTGATCCGTACCTCCGCCAGGCGGGCATCTGGCCCGAGTTCCACGCGAATTCGTGCCAGTTCGAGGTGTCCCGCGGCGCGTTCGTCACGCTGGCGCGCAACGCGTGTTCGAGCGAGGCGAGCTATCGCGCGACGCGCGGGGTGTCCTGAGGTCGCGATCGTTGGGAGCCTTCCAGCTGCGCAACCCGCGCTCGGATTGCGGTTGCGCGCGGCGCGAGTCCAGCATCCGCTTCCGCCCAGGTGGCGAGCAACTGCCGGAGCACCGCGGTCGCAGCCGACAACATCGAGGTTACCCCTCTCATCCTTCTGCAGTCGAGCGTACGATCGTTTCGATCTAGCGTGACCTTTCGATCGCAGGCGATCCCTGGAGACGCGTGAACGTGGCATCGGTACCGAAGGGTTTTGGCGACGGTACGCAACAGAATCCACTTGTCACTCTTGGCGTGTCGTCGGTCCCATTGCGTTAATGCGGATACGCGCCTTGCCTTCGACAAAGAGATGTCACCCGGAATGAACGAGTGCGTCGAGATCAGCCGAAAGCCACGCTCGTGGTGCCTGAGCCTCGCGCCCTCCTTCGCAACGTCGGAATGCCCAAGCTCCTCAGCCATCGATATACCGTCCCCCGATCCACGCCGAGTTCAAGCGCAACCGCGCTCGTATCCCACTCGTGCCGCACCAGCAACTCCATCAGCCGACGCCGCTGCCCCTCGCTCTCTTCATCGACCGCAGTCGCGCGCCGGCGATCGGCGAGCAGCGCCGAGATGTCCTGACGCGTCACGAGGGCCGATTCGCTCATCGTGATCGCCACTTCGATGACGGCGCGTAACTCACGCACGTTCCCCGGCCACTCGTACTCCTCGAGCGCCGCGACAGCACTGTCCGCGAGGCGCGCAAAGCGACCACCCTGCGACGCGAACTGCTCAGCGAAGTGAGTCGCGAGCATCGACACGTCATCCAGCCGCTCCTTGAGTGGCGGCACCCTCAGGGTCAGCCCCGTTAGGCGATGTGCGAGATCGTCTCGAAACAGCCCCGCCGTCACCAGCCCGGCAATCGGCTGATTCGTCGCGGCGACCAGGCGAAAGTTGCTCGTCCGGTCATGACGCGCCCCCAGTGGCCTGAACCGCCTCGTCTCGACAACTCGGAGCAGCTTCGCCTGCGTCGTGGGCGCGAGGGTCGAGATTTCGTCGAGAAAGAGGGTGCCGTTGTGCGCCTCCGCCAGCACGCCATCGTGATCACGCAGCGCGCCGGTGAACGCGCCCTTCACGTGTCCGAAGAACGTGTCCTCGAACAACGTGTCGGCGATGGCGCTGACGTTCAGGGCCACGAGGGACCCAGGGCGCCGACTCTCCCTATGGATCGCCTCCGCGACGAGTTCCTTGCCGACACCGGTCTGTCCTTCGATGAGAATCGGCAGTGGGCTGGCGGCCGCCTTCGCGATCTGCCAGCGAAGCTTCTCGATCGCGGGGGAACGACCCACCAGCGGCGATGGCGTCAACGGTAGCGTCATGGCTTGAGTCGCTCGGCCCTGGTCTTCATGGGCGTAGTCACGGAATCGGCGTCTTCGTCACTGCGAAGCACCCGCGGGGTCAGGAACAGGAACAGCTCCGTTTCCGTGGTTCGCTTGACGGACTTTCCAAACAAGCCGCCGATGATCGGGATCCCCGACAGGATTGGCACGCCGCTGCGGTTCTGGTCGCGCTGCTGGTCGGTCAGCCCACCCAACGCCACCGTCTGGCCATTGCGCACCAGGAGCCGCGTTTGCACATGCCGAGTCGAGATCACCGGCGCGTCGAACTGTGTCTCCGCGGTCGCGGCATTCACTTCCTGCGTCACTTCGAGCATTACGTAGCCGTCGTCAGAAATCGTCGGCAGCACTGAGAGCTTCGTACCGACTTCCTTGTACTGCACGACCTGATCACGCAGCGGTGAATCGGTGGGCAGGGCGCGCGACACCTGAACGAAGGGCCGTTGGCTCCCCACGAGGATCTGGGCTGGCTGGTTGTTCGCCGTGATCACCACGGGCCGCGACACGATCGTCACGTCGCCACGTGAGGCCGCCGCACGCAACGTGGCGTCGACGTTGACGCCTCCGATCTCCATCAAGCGCAGAACGAAGTCACCGAGCCCGAGCCCTGTCGTAGACGCCGAGATCGACGTTCCACTCGATGGGAGGTTCTGCTTGGGCAACGTGGATTCGACGCCGAAGCTCAGGCTGCGGTCGCGGCGCACCTCGGCGATCAGCAGCTCGATCAACACCTGCAGTGGCCGCACATCGAGTTCCCGCACCGCCGCCTCGATCAGCTCGAAGTCGCTGCGGGTCGCACGCACGAGCAGGCTGTTCGCGCGCGGGTCGGGCATGATAGTGACCTCGCCGGTGAAGCTCGCCTCGCGTCCCGCAATTGCTGCCACGGCTTGCGGTGGCGGAGTGCCTGCTTCGGGAACCAGGTTGGCGCGCAGCTCCCCACCCAGCGTCGATGGCGGCGTCTTGATCTCGCCAAACGACGAAGGCCTCCCATACAACGAGTTCACCGTCGCCGCCACTTCGCTTGCCCGCGCGTGGCGGAGGCGCACGACGAATAGCTCAGTCGGCCCACGAGCTCGTGCAGAATCTCCGCCCGCAGGTTGCTCAGAGGGCTCTCGCACCGGTCGCACCGAGTAGAAGGCCGTATCCACGACGAGGCGCAGGCCGTTGCTCTCCAGGAGACCCGCGAGCAACGTGAGAATCCGTGTGCGAGGCACCGCTGACGGGGTTTCAAAGGACACCCGTTGCGACGGCAGCGTCCCGAACATCAATGGCCGATCCAGGTAGCGCGCCAGCGACTGGACCACGGTGCGCAGTTCCACGTCGATCAGCCGCACCGAGACACTGTCGCCTGTCGCACGCGTCGTATCTGTCACCTGCGCTGACAGCGCCGACGAGGCGCACAGCAGGGCACCCACGAGGACGCGCCTCAACGCTCGTCACCCGCGAGCCGAAGCGCCCAGGCCGTGTCGCGCATGGCAACCAGCACCGACGTCGATGTCACCCGGACGATGCGCAGGCCGGCAATCGTGTCTCCCGGCTGGACGAGCACTTCCCCGTCGCGTCCTGGTATGCCCTGCACCACTGCCGACCACGGCGGCCCGCCAACGATGCCTTGCAGCTGAAGCAGCGGCGGCTGAGGACGTGCAGCCGCGGGCTCCACGCGCTGAGACGTTGTAACCGGACGCCGTGAGATACTGAACGGATTGCGACGCTCGACGACCTCTGCTGCCGCCGCGATCGACTCCGCAACCATCGGCGCAGCGAGATGGATCTCGGGGACCGGCGAACGAACGGACGGTGGTTCATCGGCGGGCAGGCTCGCCCAGGCGCTTGCGGCGATAGCGACGACGGCAAGCGGAGCAGCCATTCGAGCGTGGCGGCGGTTCATCGCGGCGCGGATTCGGGACGATACAACCCTTCGACGGACAACCTGATTCGCAGCCGCTCGGCTTCATCGGCCCGGCTCGTCCCCGGTGCCGTCACAGTCATGCTCGCGACCCGAACCAGGCGAGAGCTGCCCGCGATCAGTGCGAGCAACGTCGTAAGCGCCCCGATATCCGCCCAACCCTCGGCGCTCACGGACGCACTCCACAGGCTTCGGGCCGTCGCCGTGGTATCGACGACGGGAGCGATCATGTCGAACGCAACGCCCGAGGCGAGGCCCTGTTCGGACGTCCATGACGCCAGATCGCCTGCGGCGGAGCCAGCCGAGCCACTCACCGGAGCACCGCCCACCAGCGAGTCACGCACCTCAAACAACCACGTGCGCTGCGGCAGCCGGCGCGCCGCATCGAGTCGCGTCAGCTGGTCGAGCAACATGCGCTCGCGCTCTCCCAACTCGCTCATGCGCCTGGCGTACCACGGCGCGGCACGAAGCACGAGCAAGGCGCCACAGAGCCAGAGCAGGCGCGCGTACACGCGAAGACGGCTCCCGCTCATGGTGATGCGGCTGCGCCAAGGGGCGGACAGTCGATCGTTCCGCGCTGGATCGAGTCCGTCGTGGAATCCGACGGCGTGTCCTGGCTGATCGGACCGGTGAATCGCGCCTCCCGGCACCACGAGCGACTCGCCAGTCGCGAGGTGACGCGGCCGACGTCGCGTCCCCTCACGGCGACCTGCACACGAGCGGAGTCCAGTTCGACGGAGATCGCATGCACGTCCGCAGGGAGGTCCGTCGCTATCTCCGCAAGCCTGGCGAGGGGCGTTACTCGTAGCTGAAACGCCGCTATCAAGTGAAGCTCTGCTTCCGCACGCGCGAGAGCGCGCTGCTGCACCGCAAGGGTGCGCTGCCATTGCTGCCGTAGCGCCAGTTGCTCTTCGTAGTGACGCACTCGCATGGAGCGCGTGACCACGGGCGCGGCGAGCAGTCCCGCCGCGAAGAGTGCGAGCGCCAGCAGGCGCAGGGGTGTGGCGCGCGTCCTTGCACTACCGATGTGCTGCGGGTCAATCGCCGGACCTCCCCGCTTCCATGCGGCTATCGCACCCGCCACGTCACTCCACGTATTCGGCCACTCGGTTCGTATCGATGGTTCCGATTGGACGCCGGGTCGGCATCGACGACCGACCGGCCATCCCTGCGCCCGTTCGACGCTGACGAGAGCGCGTCCATCCAGCCACGAGGCTCGAGAGAAATCGGGTGATGCCTCGAGTGCGGCCGCAGTCGGTATGATCGCTCGGAGCCGCCGACCGCTGCGCTCGACGACCTCGACCAGGCCCTGCACGCGTTTCTTGTCCATCATCGCCACGAGCCTGGAGCCGTCGCGGCCGTCGGAGACAGCGAAGATGGGATCATCGCACGCCAGGAACCGCTCGCGCAGCGACTCCACGTCGCCCGCGACGCTTGCCGACACGACCTGCGCCGGCATGAGCGACGGGGATGCCACGACGAGCACGTCCCGCGCAGGCTGTTCGCGAAACGCGGCGATTGCCATGTGCACCGCGGCAATCGGGTCCTTGTCGTCGTCGCTCGACGCAGTGGTCGTTCCGAAGCCGCCGCGTTCGTCGACGAGCGCGCCACGCACTCCGCCGCCGTACACGGACAGGACGAGGATCGCTCTCAGCGCCATGTGCGACGCTCTCCCTGCACCGCGATCCGGCCGATGGCGCGCACCAGCCGCTGCTCCAGCCGCACACCCACGCCATGTGCACGAGCGACTTCCACCGAGAGATGCCACGAAGGCGGCTCGGGAACGATTGCCGCTCGTAGTGCAGCGAGGTTCTCGTCGAGTTCTCTCCGGGCATCGGCAGGAAGCCCCATGGCGACCTGCTCGATCTCCGGCATGGGGAGGTCGCGCGCTCGCGCGTCGAGCCACCGGTTGATCAGCGCTGGCGTCGCTCCAGGCAGCGTGGCCAGGACCCACACTGGAGCGTGCCGGAGGTTGATTGGTTCATTGTCCAGGCTAAGCAGCGAGTGTGCAACAGTCCCCGCGCCACCCCGTACCCACTGGAGTTCATGCAGCGACTGCAGTGGTCTGTTTGCAGGCAGCGGTCGACCAGCATGGTCGTACCACGACGCTTCTGCACCGCGCGGGCGAGGCACCGTATCAGCGTCTACCCAATCAAGGATTGCTGCCGCCAGGTCGCCGGCTTCAGAGCGACCATGCCCCGCGGCAACGAGGCCGGTCGCCAGGGCGTGCTCGTCGAGCCGAGTGAGGTTCATCCGGGTTCCACCCGGAGTCAGCGCCCACGAACACTCCGACGCAGCGCCCATGGAGGCGACTTCACGGTCCAGGTGACGCCATACCACGTCGGCGCCTCCTCGTGATGACGGCGCCTCTGCCATGCTCCTGCTGGCCTGGAACCGCACCTCGAGCGCACAACCCTCCGCCAGCCATTCCGCCTCGAGCCGCGCCGACACATTCGCCTCACGCCTCATCGCGCCCCGCGTCTCGAATTCCACCGCCGCCACCACTGCCCCGGCCACAACCAGCGCAGGCAGAAGCACCAACAGCACGAAGCCTGAGCGCGACCGCGTCATGATCTCCCGCCTACGCGAAAGATCAGCGTGTCGCCACCAGCGACGACTTCGACCGCGACGGGACGGTGCGCTGCATCGGTCCACGTCGATGCCCATTCTCCGCCGCCCGCCGCGGTCACCAGGTATCGCAACCCGCACGGTTGCCGGGACGCGATGGCGACAGGGCTGCCGCCGGCGCTGAGATGCAGGCTGCATCCGTCGTCGCCCTGCTCGATCGTCAGTTCGGCATCGCACGCCTCGAGCCAGCCTCCTGGTGCGTCGCACTGACTCCGAAATGCGAGCCTGTTCTCGTCGCCCAGTAGCGCCCCGAACTCTCCAGACGACGCATGCAGGAACAGCGTCCGTAATGCGACGTACGCTGCGTCGACAGGCGACGCGTCATCCTTGGCGCGGTCCAGTGCCGTGGTGGCAACTGACATGAGGTGGCGCGCCATGAGCAGGATCGTGGACGCCACCACAAGCGCGAGGAGCACTTCGATCAGGGTGAGACCCTTCCTTCCTCGCATGCGGGTCATGCGCCCCCGAGGACAGTGGAGAGCCATGCGCGGCCACTCCGCCCGTCGACAATGCTCACGCGATACAGTCCCCGTTCTGACCGCTGAATGTCGAGCCACCAGGTTCCCTGACGGCGGCGACCCAGGTGCAGGTCGAGCTCACCACGTGGCCACATGGCAACCGAAGACAACAGCCGATCCACCTCTCGCAGGCGTCGCGCATGATCCGACGTTGCCTCGCGCGCGCGCATCGACTGCCGCAGAAGGTCGAATGCACCGAGCGAGACCACCGCCACCAGTACCAAAGCAAGGAGCGCGTCGAGAAGGACTACACCTGGCCGTCTGGTCATGACCCTGCTCCCGCGCGAGGATCCGCCTGCGTCACCCGGCCGTCAGGATACGCCGTGATCAGCATGACCTGGTCGCCGACGCGGACCGTGTCCGTGTGCGGCCTGCCATCGTTCACCGCGCGCCGGCGCAGCGCGACCTCTTGGTCAGCGCGCACGCCGCGCTCACGTGGTGTCATCCGCGAGCCCAATGCAACGACGCCAAGCAACCCGAGGATCGCCGTGACGACGATGACCTCCAGCAAGGAAAAGCCTCGGCGCGTCATGGCCGGAGCGCGTACATGGTCTGAAGCAGCGTGGCTGCCATGAGCGCGATCAATCCCCCGACCATGAGCACCAGTGCAGGCTCGATGAGGCGCACTGCCACGCGGAGCCCGTCGAGCGCGGCGCGCTGGTCGAGTTCTGCCGCGTGGCGAAGCATTTCCGTGAGGCGACCTCCCGCCTCACCGGCTCCCACCAAACGCTGGGCAGTATCCGTGAGTGTTCCCGTCTGCGCGAGCGCACTGCCCAGGCCCTGACCACCGAGGATGGCCGCACGCGCAGCGAGTGTGCGCTGACGGATCGCCTCATCCCCAAGGGCGGCGGCGCCAATCTCCAGCGCGCGCGGTAACGACACGCCCGCATTGAGCAGGCTGGCCAGGATCGCGGTAAGCCTCGCGCTTGCCAGGCGACGTCGCAACGCTCCCACCACTGGTACGTTCAGGAGAAGTTCGTGCCATCTCTCCCGATGGTGCGCATCCTGGAGAACGTGAGCCGCTGCGTAGCCACCAGCGATCGCAAGCAGGCCGAGGGGCAGCGCCGCCCGACCTGCGACGTCACCCGTTGCCATGAGGAGAGAGGTGGACCGTGGGAGCGCCACTCCAGCGTCTTCGAGCAAGACCGAGAACCTGGGCAGTACCACCGTGGCCATCACGGCGAGGGTTGCAAGTCCGGCCGCTGACAGCAGCGCGGGATAGGAGAGCGCTTGCATGACGGCACTGCGCGCCTGCGCGTCCTGCGTAGCCTGTGCCGCCGCCTGCTGCACCGCCTCCGCGAGCGCTCCACGCTCTTCGCCGGCGCGTATCATGCCAATCGCGTCGGCGGGCAGTCGCAACGACGACTGCTCGATCGCCGTTGCCAGGGACGCGCCGTTGCGTACGCGCGCACGCACGTCGACCAACGGCCCACGCCAGCGCTCCGGGCACAGCGTCTCGAAGGCATCGAGCACGCGCGTGATCGACATGGAGGTAGCCAGCAACGACCCTAGCGAGGTCAGGCCAATGGAGAGTTCGTGGCGCGTCGCGCGGACGCGTCTCGAGCCGACGGTCATCGCGCCGCCCCCGTATCGGCCGAGCTGATGTCGGCGTCCTCTCCGGAGCCGCCGGGTCGTCCATCTCGCCCGTGCGACACGAGCGCAAAGTCATCGCCAGCGGCGGCATTTCTCCTGTAGACGTATTCGTTGCCCCAGGGATCCCGCGGCAGCCCCCTCCGAAGGTAAGGTCCACGCCATCCGCCTCCTCCGGGATCGCGCACGAGTACCTGGAGGCCATCACCCTCGCGTGGGTAGTCGCCGGTGTCGATGCGATAGGTATCGAGCGCGAGCGCGATGCTGCTGATTTGGCTTCGAGCCGCCGCCACCTTCGCATCCCCGGCGTTGCGGAACACCGATGGCGCCACGAGCGACGCCAGGGTCGCGATGATGGCGATCACCACGATGAGTTCCAGCAGCGAGAATCCCCGTCGCTGCCATTTCGTCGCAGCCCTAGTGCCTGACGACACGGAGCGCCTCCTCGACGGTGGTGAGCCCTTGCTGCACGCGGGTCCAGGCATCCGCCTGCATGGGAACGAATCCGTCCGCCAACGCCACCTCACGCAGCTCGGTCCGTGAGGCACGCCGGGTAATCGCGTCGCGCATCGCATCCGTCATTCGAAGGAACTCGAAGATGCCGGTGCGTCCGGAATAGCCCGTGCCTCGGCACGCTCGGCACCCAATCCCGCGCCGAACTGGCATCCGTCGCATCGGGCGCCCAGCCAGCTCGGCGAGCGATGCATCATCGACGTCCTCAGTCACGGCACACACATCGCAGATCTTCCTTACGAGACGCTGCGCGAGAACTCCCTCGATGGTCGCCGCAATCAGGAACTCGGGCGCACCCAGGTCCTGGAGCCTGGGGATGGCACTCAGCGCATCGTTTGTATGAAGCGTGGAGAGGACGAGGTGTCCCGTGAGCGCCGCCTGCACAGCAATCTCGGTGGTCTCGGCGTCGCGCATCTCGCCGATCATGACCACGTCAGGATCCTGTCGCAGGATGGAGCGAAGCGCGGTCGCGAAGGTCACTCCAGCGTCCCGGTGAACCGGGACCTGGGCGATCCCTGCAAGCTGATATTCAATCGGCTCCTCGACCGTGATGATCTTCTCCCGCGACGCCGCTCGGCGATTGAGCGCAGCATACAGTGTCGTGGTCTTGCCGCTTCCGGTTGGACCGGTCACGAGCAACATGCCATGTGGTCGAGCGACCACGCTCTCTACGTGCGGAAGGAGGGCGGCGCCGAGGCCAAGCGCGGCGAGTTCGATGGGTCGTCCTCCGCGTTCGAGGAGACGCATCACGACGCTTTCGCCGTGCATGGTAGGAACGGTCGAGACCCGAACGTCGAGGTCGCGATTTTCCAGCCGGACGCGGATCCGGCCATCCTGTGGCCTGCGGCGTTCGGCGATATCGAGATCGGCCAGAAGCTTGATCCGAGAGACGACCGCGTGGCGCAGGTCGAAGCTCGGCTCCGGCGCCGGAGCCAGGACCCCATCCAGGCGATAGCGCACGGCAAGCCCATCGCGCGTCGCTTCGACGTGGATGTCGCTTGCCCCGGCGTCGAACGCATCGCGAAGGAGCATGTTGACGAACCTGATGACCGGCGGTTGCGAGGCGAGGTCGCGGACGTCCGAGACGAGGTCGTCGTCTGTACCCGTCCGCGTGACCTCAACTCCGCGCTCCGCGCTGACGACGAGACGTTCGATCAGGATCTCGAGGTCACCGTCGGTGACGGAGACATGACGCACTTCGCGATCATAGGTCAGCGCGAGGTCGTCCAGCACTTCGGGTGCGACGGCTTCGGTGGCCGTCGCGAGAATGAGGGCACCATCGTCAGCAACCGTCTGCGGACACACTCGATGACGCAGGAGGTAGCCACGCGTCAGGCCGTCTGCGAGATGAACGGGGCGATGGGGGGACGGGGCAGTCACGTCCTCCGAGAAGGCAATTCCCTTGCCCGGATGTCACGCTCAGGGGAAGCCGTTGTCTGGCTTGTGTTTCGGCATCGTCAGCGCCATTGGCTCTGCGCTGCACATCATGTCGCGCTACGGCGTGCAGGTACTGCAGCGCCTGTCGCGCTACACGGCTTCTTGCGTGTCGGATTGGAAGCCGTGGTCGTGGCGGCGCAATTGTCGCTGCACCGTGGAGCGGGCGACGCCGAGGTCGCGCGCTGCCTGTGCGATGGACCGGCTCTTCTTCACGGCCTCTGCTGCGATGGCTGGGGTGACCTGACGTTCAACGCTGCCGAGTGCGACTTGTCGGACGAAGAGCAGATCTTCGTCGCGGCAGTGCTCGAGGGTCAACGTAGACGCACCGCGCGCGGCGACGAGGATGCGTTGTACGACGTTGTCGAGTTCCCGGATGTTGTAGGGCCAATCGCACTTCGAGAGGGCCTCGGAGAGTTCTGGCGCGATGTCGGGAAGCGCGTGGTAGCCGAACAGTGCGGCGTGTTTGTCGAGGATCGCGTGCGCCAGCAATGGGATGTCTGCGCGCCGCTCGCGCAGTGGTGGTACGCGGACCCGAAACCCGGAGAGTCGAGGCAGCAGGTCGGGGAGGAGTTCCGCGCGCGCGGTGAGGTCTTCGAGACTGACGTTCGTGGCGACCACGAAGCGAACGTCGTACGTGACTTCGCGGTCGCCTCCCACCGGTCGAGCGGTGCGGCGCTCGAGCAGGTTCAGGATGCGTTTCTGGAGGTGGAGCGTGGCCTTGCCGACTTCGTCGAGGAACAGGGTGCCGCGGTTCGCGGAGGCCAGGAGGCCGGACCGGGCGTGTGTCGCGCCTGTGAAGGCGCCGGCGACGTGGCCGAAGAGTTCTGATCCCGCGAGTTGGTCATCGATGGCGCCGGTATCCACCTCGACGAACGGCGCATGGGCGCGTGACGATGCGGAGTGGACCCAGCGCGCCAGCCGCGACTTCCCGGTGCCGGACTCACCTTCGAGCGTGATCGTCAGGTGGGAGAAGCGCGCGAACTCGGCGAGCCGAGTGAGGATCGGCCGTATTGTGCTGCCGGTTGCCCATTCTTCCTGTCCTGCGGTTGGTGCCAAGCCGCCTCCTCCCTGCCTCCGCCAAGGTTGGCCGCGCTGAGACTCTCGGGACGGTGTTGTTCCCGCGCGACCTCAAGGACCCCCGCGGCGCGTCGATTCTGGCGACCTCGAGCATGACGCGCAATGCAATCGGTCATGTTGACTGCGCGAAGGTGTGAGCGCGTGGAAGGACTAGTACGCAGCCGCGTCACGTCCGCGTCACGCGACGCTTCGTCAGGGCACGCGCTGGTGACAGGGCACACCCCTATCAGGCGTGGCAGTGAGCCGTTGGCATGTACGGGATCACCCATTCTTACGCACTAGCGATCACCCAGATCTACGCACCTGACCTCGCCCGGTGCGGCGCGTGACCGCACCCTTCGCGCACCCTTGAGCGCGCGGAGCCGGGCATGACCGTCTTGCGTCAGGAGCAGGTGCAGATGATGGACGAATTGATTCGGGAGGAGCGCGTGTCCGGCCGCGGGGCCGCCGCGCTTTTGCACGTGACGGAGGGGGCCTTGCGCTACCGCCGGAAGCGGCTGGCCAGCGGGGCCCGGGACCGGCGGGCCGACCAGGCGACGGCGGTCGATGGATTCGAGTCGGCCGTGGCGGCCGCACTGGAGACGCTGGCCCCGACGGTGCCAGAGGGCCGCCCCGTCTGCGGGCGGTTGGTGTTCGAGACACTGGTGCGCGACCACGGATATGCCGGGAGCTACCCGGCGCTGATCCGCTACCTCCGGCGCCTGCGGGGCCGCCCGCCCGTGCGGGCCGTGCGCCGGGTCGAGTTGCCGCCCGGGATGCAGGCGCAGCACGACTGGCTGGAGGAGCGGGTCGACCTCGCGGGGAGTGCGGTCCGCCTCTTCGGATTGTTAGGCACGCTGGCGCATTCGCGGGGCTCGGCGCTGTGGCTCGGCCTGCGGATGACGCAGGTGGCCTGGCAGGCGGGGCATGCCGCACTCTTCCAGAGCTACGGCGGCGTCCCGCGCGTGGTGCGGATCGACAATCTGAAAACCGCGGTGGCCGCGGGCGGCGGTCCGTCGGCGGTGTGCACGCCGGCCTTCCAGGCGTTCGCGACGGCCTGCGGCTTCACCATCGATCCGTGCCGCGTCCGGACGCCGACGGACAAGGGGAAGGTGGAGCGCCGGGTGCGCGTGGTGCACACCGCGCTCGCGCCGCTCTTCCGGCAGTCGTGGACCGACCTCGCCCCGTTGCAGGCGGCGGTCACGGGCCGTCTGGCCGAGGTGGAGGCGCGGCTCCGCTGTCCGGCGACCGGGACCACCATCGCCGAGGCGCGGCGCGCCGAGCAGCGGACCCTGTTGCCGCTGCCGGTCGTGGGCGAGCCCTTCGACCTGATCGTCGCGCGGCGCGTACAGCGCGATGCGCTCGTGGCGTTCGAGGGCCGCCAGTACTCCGTCCCGTTCGCGTGGGTGGGACGCGACGTCGAGGTGCTCGGCACGGCGCGCCATGTCGTCGTGCGGGCGGCCGGGGCCGAGGTGGCCCGGCATCCCCGCCACACCGCCGCGCGGCTCGTCCTCGAGCCCGCGCACTACGACGGGGCGTCGACGGCCGACGTGCTCGCCCCGCCCCCGCTCGGGCGGCGCGGCCGCTGGCAGGCCGACGCCGGGGCCCGCCTCCCGGCCCCGACGGCGGTCGCCCGGCCCCTCGACGCGTATGTGGCCCTCATCGACGGAGCGCGCGCATGAGCCCCGCCGCCCCGCTGCCGCTCGATACCCTGGCCCAGCAGCTCACCGCGTTAGGCATGGAGCACGCCGCGAGTGCCTTGCCCGAACTCATCGAGGCCGCCGCGCGCGAGCACCTCGACCCGAGTGCCTTCCTCGGCCGCGTCCTCACGCGCCAGCTCGAGCGCAAGGACGAACGCCGGATCGCGACCATGCTCACGCTCTCGGGCCTGCCCAGCGGCAAGACGCTCGAAACGTTCGACTGGGGCTTCCAGCCCAAGGCCGACCGCCGGCAGCTCGACGCGCTCGCCACGTGCAGCTTCGTGCGCGAGCGCCAGAACGTGCTCTTCCTCGGCCCGCCAGGAGTCGGCAAGAGTCACCTCGCGTGCGGGTTAGGCGTCAAGGCGATCAAGAACGGCTTCTCGGTGATGCACATCGTCCTCGATGACCTGCTGCACGCCCTCAAGGCGGACGCGGCAATCCCGCCGACGCGCCTCAAGTCCAAGCGCTACCTCAACAGCGCGTTGTTGCTCATCGACGAAGTCGGCTTCCGACCGTTGGACCGGATCGAGGCCAACCTGTTCTTTCGTCTGGTCTCGGCGCGCTACGAACGGGCGAGCATCGTCGTGACCACGAACAAGCACGTGCGCGACTGGCCGGACGTCTTCGCCGGCGACGAGATCCTCACGACGGCGATTCTCGACCGCCTGCTGCACCACGTGCACATCGTCCACATCGACGGGCGCAGCTACCGGCTCCGGGAGCTCGACAAGCTCCTCACGCCGCCGCCCGCCGCTGCTCCACCCCCCACCCCAGCAGGAGGTGACACGCCCAAGAGATCAAGCAAACCCGGTGCGTAAGACTGGGTGATCGCCAACTGCGTAAGAGTGGGTGATCCTTGACATGGCATTTGGGAATGCGAAGTGGGCCGGCGTTTTCCAAGAGGGACGACGCCGTGATCGCCACGCGCGGCCAGCCCCGGGCGATGGTCGCTGGACAATGGCAGCGAGTTGCGGAGTCGCGCATTCGATGCGTGGGCCGCCGATCGGCGCATCGTGCTTGCGTTCATCCAGCCCGGGAGGCCACGCCAGAACGCGCACCTCGAATCGTTCAACGGCCGCGTTCGGGACGAATGCCTCAACCAGCACTCCTTCCTGTCGTTGGCGGACGCCCGCTTCCACATCGAGCGATACCGCCGCTTCTACAACGATGACCGACCCCACGAAGCTTGCACCGCTTAACCCCCAGCGAGTACGCACGTACTTTCTCCACTTCACCCCCGGCCTGCCTGTCTGCCTAACACTGGAGGAAGCACGGGGGGACCCTCAAGGATCGTAGTCAACAGCGAACCGGCCTTCCGTACTTCTCGCAAGGTTCACCCCCTATCGCATCAGCCGCATCATTGCCACTGACACTTCACGTAGAGCGAACGGAGCGCTCCATGCGCTAGCGTTGCAATACAGTTTGATGCGAACTCCACTAGAGTGCCCCCCTCAGCGCCGCCGAGGAGGCGCAGCTCCAACCATCCAGAGGAGCGATCAAACCTCGTTTCCAGCAACGAACGGTCCCACAGAGTCTCCGACACTCCCTCGCGAAGGATGGTGCCGCCTGCGACCTGTAGGCCATTTCGAATGGCAGGTGGAGGCACAACGCTGCCCGGCTTCCACGAGACACTTGGAAAGTACCCCCACGGGTACAACACCTGTCGCGACTCTATGTCAACCTCAAGTTGCAGCATCCCAATTGCCAGGCTTGCCTTTGGACGGTGACCTATTGAAAGCGGCGGTACGTCGCGCCGCTTGGGAATGAAGTCGATCGAGTACTCAGACTTCCGGTAGACTGTAGTTCCTTCGACCGGCGCCAAGAGGGGGGCAACTTCGAACTGCGCTCTCATGATGTCCTGCTCTTGAAAACGAAGTGGAAAATCTCCTTGGTCGCAGGGTTGACCAAGAGCTCCCAAATTCCAAAGGCGGTCTCTTCAGTGTTCAGGCCCATACGCAATGACCCCGGAACCTCCCAGTACAGCAAACCGGCGCGGCCCGCTGGGTCGGGCACCGGCATCCTAGCCCGCATGATCTCCCGGATCAGCAGGGGGCTATTCATGCAGGGCCGCGTCGGGAGATGGCGCGCAGCCGTTACCGAGTACGTGAGGCCGTCTACTGCCTCGTCGGCTTGACTCGCGACACTTCGCCAAGGATTCCCTTGGAACCTAGTGGACTGTTAACCAAGTAGTGGGAGCATTGATCTTGCAGAAGGGGAAGGCATGTTTCGCTCTCTCATGTCCCTCTCCTTGTCGCCCGACGAGCGGCGGACGCTGACCGCCATGTTGCGCGCG
>JADLCY010000002.1:300000-492954 GCA_020846935.1 Gemmatimonadaceae bacterium | reverse complement strand
GGTGCCGCCACTGTGCGCACCGCCAGCAGTGCCACCTGGCGTGCGTCAGCTCCATTGAACACGACCTGTTCCAGCGGCACCTGAGCCCCCGCGACGTCGCGGCCATCTTCGTGGAGCCGGTACAGGGCGAAGGCGGATACATCGTGCCGCCGCCTGGGTTCCTCACCGGCCTGCGCGAGCTGTGCGATCGGCACGGCATCCTGCTCGTGTTCGACGAGGTGCAGAGCGGCATCGGGCGCACCGGTCGCATGTTTGCCTGTGAACACGAGGGCGTCGAGCCCGACATCCTCCTGTCGGCCAAGGGCCTGGGATCCGGGATGCCGATCGGTGCGATGATCGTGCGCGAGACGGTCGACAACTGGGGCCACGGGGCCCACGGCTCGACGTTCGGCGGCAATCCGGTCTGTTGCGCAGCCGCACTCGCTACCATCGAGCTGGTCGAACGAGAGCTCATGGCCAACGCGGCCATTCAGGGGCAGCGGCTCCTGGACGGAGCACGGCGGCTCATGGAGCGGCACGAGTGCATCGGCGACGTGCGCGGCGTGGGACTGATGGCCGGCCTGGAGTTCGTGCGCGATCGCGTGACGCGCGAGCCCGATGGCGCACTCGTCAGGCGCATCGTGGACCTGGCCTTTTCGCGCGGACTCCTCCTGCTCGGCGCCGGTCACAGCGCGTTGCGTCTTGCCCCTCCGCTCGTGATCGACGCCGAAGACGTCGACCGCGGACTCGCGATGCTCGACGCCTGCATCGCCGAGTGCGCCCACGCCGCCCCGTGATGCCCTCGACCGAAGGGACGGCACCATCGCTCGCGCTCCCCAGGTCGATGGGCGTGCGCGACCTGGTACTGCTCAACCTCGTGGCGGTGCTGTCGCTGCGATGGATGGCCACGTCGGCGGCCGCGGGGCCGAGTGCGCTGACCCTGTGGCTCCTGGCCGGCCTGCTGTTCTTTCTGCCGCTCGGGCTTGTCGTCAGCTGGTTCTCCGTGCACCAGCCCGCGCAGGGCGGCATGTACGTCTGGACCAAGCGGACCTTTGGCGAGGGCCACGGCTTCATCGCCGGCTGGTGCTACTGGATCAACAACGTGCTGTACCCGGCCAACCTGCTCATCGCGACCGCGGCGATGTTCACGTACGCCATCGGCAAGGGTGGTTCGGGACTCGAAGCCAGCTGGGGCTACGTGCTGGGCACCACGCTGGTGATGCTGTGGATGGCGGTGGCGATCAACATTGTTGGCCTGCAGGCCGGCAAGTGGCTGCAGAACGTCGGCGCCGTGGCCACTTACCTGCCCGGGCTCGCGCTCATCGCGTTAGGCGTGGTTGTCGCCACCAGGCAACCCGCGGCCAACCCGATCACGCTGGCATCGATCACGCCGGACCTCACCGCGCTGCCCGAACTCAACCTGTGGGCGTCGGTCGCGTTCGCCTTCTCCGGGATCGAACTGTCGGCGACGCTCAACGACGAGATCCGTGATCCGCGTCGATCGTTGCCACGCGCGGTGGCCATCTCGGCGGCGCTCATCGCATTCATCTACATCGTCGGCACGCTCGTGGTGCTGTGGGTGATTCCGCAGCGCGACGTCAACGTCGTGTCCGGATTCCTGCAGGCGATCCAGGCGGCCGCGGTCGCGAGCGGCACGACGCTGGGCTGGCTCGTGCCCGCGTGCGCGCTGCTCTACACCATAGGCAACATCGGGGGCGTGGGCGCGTGGCTGATCGGCCCGGCGCGCGTGGCGTTCATGATCGGCATCGATCGCTACCTGCCGCCGGCCTTTGGGCACATCCACCCGCGGTGGAAGACGCCCTGGGTCGCGATCCTCGTGCAGGCCGGACTGTCGACCCTGTTCCTGCTGCTGTCGGTGCTGGGTCGCGGGACCACAGTGGAGCGCGCGTACCTGATCCTGCTGGACACGATGCTCCTGATCTACTTCATCCCGTTCGTCTACCTGTTCCTGGCCTACCTCAAGGTTGCCGGCGGCGCCGGCGCACCGCGGCGCGCCCTGCGGATCGTGACCGGACTTTGCGGGCTCGGGCTCACGCTGTTCGCGATGATCGTGGCCTGCATCCCGCCGGCCGGTACGCTCAGTGTGTGGCTGTTCGAGCTCAAGGTGGTGGGTGGCGCACTGCTGTTCGTGGGCGCTGGCGTGGGATTCTACCTGCGTGGGCGCGCGCGAGCGGGCCAGTAGCGTCACGACGCCACGCTCCATAGACTGCCGCCCTCGGCACGACTCAACCTTCGTGCGCGGTTCACCCGTACCCAACGTCACCAATGTCCGCTTCGACCGCCGCCATTCAGGCCAGCACCCTCGGGTGCTCGCTCACCTGCAAGGACCTGGACGCCTCGATCCGCCTCTACCGCGACGCTATCGGCTTTTCCGTGGAGCACACGTTCGAAAACGAAGGAAAAGTGGTCGCCGCTGTCATCGCCGCGGGGAACATCCGCATCGTGCTCAACCAGGACGATGGCCAACTGGGTTGGGACCGGATCAAGGGGCAGGGCTTCTACCTGCAGATCAACGTTGCTGGCGTCGCGGACGTCGACGCGGCGGCCGTGCGGCTCAAGGCGGCCGGCGTGGCCCTGCTCAGCGAGCCTGCGGATCGTCCGTGGGGCGCGCGAATGTTCCAGTTCAAGGATCTGGACGGATTCAAGCTCGGCGTGTCTACACCGCTCAGCGCGTAGTCGCGAACGCAGATCCCGGCGCGCTGGCGCCGGGATTCCGCGGACGGGGCGGTGCTTGCCTCGCACCGTCTCGCGCATCGCGGCCGCTCCGGGCGCGTCGGGCCCAGGCGCCGCTACCGTCGCACGACGGTCCACTCGAGACGGCCGCGTGTCGCTGAGAGTCGTCGAGCGAATCTCTCGTAACGCAGTTCCGTGCCCCACGCCCTGCGATCGCCCCAATACCATCCAAGGCCCGCAGTGCCAACGAGGGTACCTCCCGTGGCCAATTCCTCCTGAACCACGTGGAACCACTCCGCGCCGAGCAGTGTGGTCACGCGATCGCTCAGCATCCGGCGGTGAATCTCGTAGCCGGCGCCAAGCCCGTTTTCGATGCTCTGCGGTGGGAGCGGGATCTGCGGCACCTCACCGCACGGACACGCCGACATGCGTCCGACGACGTAGCCCACACCCCACCAGCCATCGGTCAGTCGGTGCGCCAGGCCAAGGCGTCCCGAGAGGTTCAGGGCCCAGTTCCATCCATTGTCCCGTGTAAGGAATGTGCCAACCTGGACCTCGGGCCGTCGCTGCGCAGCGATCGGCGTGGTGTTTGCCCCGGCAGCGAGCGCGAGCCACACAAGGCGATGCGTCAACGTTCGCGCTCCAGGCCATGCGACGCTGCGGGGCGCTGGTAGTCGAACGGGTTCATGGGTCCCTCGCCTTTCGTTCATCTCGCGCACGCAGATATGCGGACGCACGCATGAAGTGTCGTTGGTGACAGGGCCAGACTTCTGCCGGCGCTCGGCTGCCACCGGCCCGAGCAGCGCCACGCTCGGAGTCTCGTCCAGCGCGGTGGCGAGGTGGGCAGGATCCGGCGGGAGATCGTCCGTGCGATCATGGAGCTCCGCTCCAGAAATGCACGGACGCCGGTCCCGACCCCTTCAGAGCCCCATTGTATCGAGGTGGTAGGGCAGCATCCGACGCCACCACGGCCAGTCGTGTCGCACGTCATACCCCCAAACGTCGAGCCAATGCGGAATCCCCTTCTGCGTGAGCACCTCAGCCAGTCGTCGCGACGCGTCCGGGGCCTCGTACGCTCCCTGACCCGTGCAGATCGCGATGCGCGATGAACCACGCAACAGGTCGAGTGCGTGCCCGTCGACCCCGGAGAGATACCAGAGCGGATTGTTGAAATAGACGTTGTCGTCGCTGTACCCGTCGAGGTAGCTGGTCGACAGGTCGTAGAACCCACTCATCGCGATCGTACCGCCGAACAGGTCAGGGCGGCGGAAGAACGCGTTCGCCGCATGGAATGCCCCGAACGACGCGCCGGTGGTGATCGGGCGCGCGCTCCGGTCACCGGATACATGCCTCATGTAGGGCACCAGCTCCTCCTCGATGTAGGCGGAGTACAGCGCCTGGCGACGCGCCTGCTCACGCACGGGCAGCGTTCGATCCATCCACGCGTGGCTGTTGATGCTGTCGATCGAGAAGAGGCGCACCTTGCCGGCCATCAGGTGGGGTTCGATGGCCTTCACGAGAAAGAAGCGCTCGTTCTCCAGGAAGTCGGCAGCGGCGGTGGGAAAGAGCAGAATCGGCGTTCCGGCGTGGCCGTAGCTCACGACGGGCATCGTCAGGCCGAGGCGCGGTGAGCGCCAGCCGTCGATGACGCGGGGCAGGGAAGGGTCGACGTATTGGATCGGCATGCGTTGGTGATTCGACGTGTTGAGAGTGATCAGTCCGGGCCGAATTCGATCTGAATGGGTTGCGCACCTTCCCACAACACCCGGCGACCAAGTTCCTCGAGCTGGTCGTGGCCGCTGGTGAGGGTGAGGAAGTGGTTGCCGGCGAGCCGACCCACCTTGCTGGCGAACGCGCAACTTCCGTACGGGAAGAGAATCTCGGTTTCGCTCGCACCTGCGGGATAGAGCAGGATGTCGCCGCGCGAGGGATACGAGGTCGCGTTCTCGGCGTCGATGCCGAGACTCAGGTCGCCCAGCGGTACCCACGCGGCCTCACCGCTCCATCGTGCCTGGATCAGCTGACTGCGAAACGGAAGAATCGAGCGAAAGGCGGCGCAGGTCTGCGGCGCCAGCCTTTCCTCGAGACGTCCCTCGAATGTCAGCTCGGCGACGTGGATCAGGACGCGGGTCATCGGCCTCTGGGCGTGGTCGGCCCGGAGAGTATCGCGCGCGTCGGGCGTGGCAGCCAGTGGAGGGCGATCCCACGTGCGGGGCCCGACGGTTGCGTCGAGCCGGCCCCGGACGCAGCCCTCTCACACTTCGGCCGCGCCGGGGAGGGCGCGCTGTCGAGCTCCAACGCGCGGCGCCAATTTCAGGCGACGCGAGCCGTTGCCGGGCTGATCGCGGCACCCACCCGGAGATCTTCGTGGCCGGGAACGCGCCCCGCGCTTCGGTCTCAGACTCGGCGCGATACACACATGATAGATGCGGTCGGGCTCGCGGCGTCCTGACTGAACCTGACCCGGTTTGATGGGCACCTCGCAAGCGCCAGATTAGCCCTTTCCTGCGTGGAACGCCCGTCAGCGCGGCGTCAGATGCCGCTACCGGTATTCGGATGACGGTCATCAGTCGCTGAGTCGTCAGACTCCTCGGTAGCAACCGTCCCTTTCTGGCGCGCCCTTTGGGTGCCGGGCGGCATGACCAAGTCTGATCCACAGACGAACGACCACCCGCGCGGCCTGTAGGTGCTCGGGCAGTTCCGTAGTTCCTCAAGAGTACTGCCGTTGTCGCGCTCGACGAAGCCGATCCGAGCGCTATGTCCTGCGCAGCCGCGTCCGCAACGGGAGCTGGAGCAACGATGACGAACTGGCGTTTGCATTGGAACACCCGCCCGCCCGTCCGCCGTGGTGGCACTGCACTGCGACTTTGCTTGTTGGCAGGGGCACTTGTCGGCTCCCGACAGACGGCCTTGGCCCAGACAGCGTGCGCGAACGCCTATCGCTTTGAGGCCGTTCCGGGCAATCCCAGCACTTCGCTTCGTGGATATGACGTCGTGCTCGTTCACGGGTACGTCCCCGAGGACAATTTCCCTGGCGACGACTGTACCGAGGCGCAGACGCGCCGATTGAACGACTACTGGCACTTCAACAAGCAAGGGGTTGCCGGGGCGGAGTGGACGAGCATGGTGCAGCACCTGCAGGCGAACGGGGTGCGAGTCTTCGGATGGAAATGGCCAACCTTCAATAGCATCTCGCATGCCGGTGATAGCCTTCAAGTCGAGATTCTCCGCGAGGTACAGTCAAAGACCTTGGGACCTTACGTCGTGCTGGTCGGTCACAGCTTCGGTGGGCTCGTTTCGCTTCGAGCGCTCACGCAAGGATCCGGCCTCCGCTCCACCGTGATTCGCGTCTTGACGCTGGGCAGTCCTCATCAAGGAACGGATGCGGGTTGGTCGAGTGGGTCCCTCGCACAACAAGAGGCTCTTCCCGGTTCGCCGTTTCTCTCGCAGCTGCGTAGCGCGCGGATGCAGGACGCCAGCATGATCTATGCGTTTGGAGGCCGACGAAAGTCATTTCAGACCAAGGACTGCTCAGGCCTGGGTGTAGTGCCTGATCCACAGGGGAACGATGACTGTGTCGTTGCGGTAACGAGCGCATACGACGGGCAACCGGGGGACGTTGGAGGCCTTGTTCGAGAGACACTCAATGGTGCTGAGTGGTTCGGCTACACGCATACTCAGATCAAGCTCGATTACACTGGCGAGATCCCAGCTGACGTGAGTCAAGGGACGCTTCTTCGGTCCGCGCTCGATCGACTGCTGGTATCGTCGCTGCGGCCCGTGCTCGCTGCGAATCCAACCAGTCCCTCGATTCCTCCTAACGGAAGCCCGCTTCCAATCACTATCACCAATGCGAACGTTGGAGGCGTCATCAATGGAGTTACGGTCAGTGAATTGGGAGCCCCGAGCGGCTGGCTTGGATGGCAGCTCTCGACTCCAACCGTTGGACCCGGCGGAGCTGCGACACTGAGTCTGCGCAGAATCGGAGGTACGCTATCACCCGGGCGCTATCAGGCGACGTTGCAGATCGCCGCGAATGGCGCAACGCCAATCACAGTAAGCGTGTGGCTCGATGTCCCCGTAGTCTCTGGACCGACGCTCACAGTATCGAAATCGACTGTGGGGCCCGGCGAGACTTTCACACTCAACTGGACGGTCGTTCCTGGAGCGACAAGATACACCGTCGAGCGCTCGAAGGATCGCAGCTACACCGACCTGAACCCCCTTCCGCCGACCACCCAGACCACAGCGTCCGACGCAATCGCGGTGAGCGGTGTGCCGATCACGATCTATTACCGCGTCAGGGCAGATAATTCTTCTGCCTCGAATGAGGTGTCCGTCACAGCGATTCCAACGCCCGTCGCGGGCAACATGAGCGCAACGCCTGCCTCGCTCTTGCTGAACGGCATCGTCGGTGGAGGGAAGGCGATCGCAGATGTCACTCTCCGAATTCAGGGACAAGCGGCCTTCACATGGTGCGTAAGCGGAACCACCACGGGCGGTGTGCCCAATTGGTTCGAGTTCCCGCGTTCCTGCGGAAACGAGACGCAGGTGCCAATACAGGTACGTGCGAATCCGCAGGGACTCACGGCCGGGCAATACAGCGGCTTCCTGGACATCTCATCGCCACAAGGAACGAATTCGCCACTGCGACTACCGGTGACGTTTGATGTGCGTAGCGGAACGGCCAGTGGCGTGGACCTCATCATCGATACGGCATACATCGACTACGCATACCATGACCCGCGCGATCCGACGAAGCCACGGAGCCAGATCCAGTACTTCTGGCGCGTCAAGAACATTGGGGTAAACGCCGTGCCTGGGGTGCCTTCGGGCTACGGGCGAGACCACGTGTACTGGGGAACCTCTCCCAGCCCGCAAGCGATCTGCCAGGGCTCGGTGAACCTCAATAGCAATGTCTTGAATCGGAACCGCGGCATCGCACCCGGTGGCACGCTTACGCAGTCGGAGCGCGACAACTTGCCCCCGCAGGCGTACACGGTAGGCCAGTCCTACCTGCTATTCCTCACGGATGGTGACTGGAACAGTGGTACTTGCATCGGCTTGCCCGGCCTCATCGCCGAAACCAACGAAAGCAACAACCATTTCGTTCTGCCGATCTACATCCCGAAGCCTCCTGTGTTGATCCTGCCAACGACAACTGTGACAATGCCAGGCACCGTCGGTGAGGTCCTTGCGCAGGTGGTTGGTTACTCGAATGCTGGCGATCAGCCGTTGGTGGTCACCGCCACGACGAGCGACTCCCGGCTCATTGCGACAGTAGGTTCGTCAAGTATCAACCTCAGCACGTCCGCGGCGGCGTGGGGCCCGGGCACGTGGCCTGCGACAGTACAAGTAGCCTCGAACGGCGGGAACGCTTCGATCCCGGTCAGCGTAGTCGTTACCGCGGCGCCGACCATCGTTGCGAGTCTCACACCAAACGCTTTTACCACGACCACAACGGCCACGGGAAGTCTTTCGATCAGCAACGGTGGGGGTGGGAGCCTGGCGTGGTCGATAACTGGCGGTCCCTCCTGGGCGACACTGTCAGCCGCATCGGGAGTTGGCGCCCAGGTGGTGACGGTCACGGCTAGCGCAAGCGGTCTGCACCCGGGGAACCATCAAGGAGTGCTGACGATTGCGGCGCCGTTCGCGACAAACTCACCGATGCAGGTTCCACTCAGCCTGACCGTACCAGCACCCAATCTCTTCGCTGCGCCCGTGATCTCAATAACTCCCGGGCTGCCCAGTTCGATTGACCCCATCTCCGTCACAGCGACACTTCAGAATACGGGTCAAGCCAGCGCAGGGCCGTTCACGTGGCAGCTGCTCGTAGATGGATCGGTCGCTGTCTCCCAAAGGATCGCGAGCGGGCTCGGGGCCGGTGCCTCGGCTTCTGTGAACGCTGTGGTCGGTCCTCTGTCTCCAGGCAGCCACTTGATCGAAGTACGAGCAGACGCGCTCGATGAGATCCCGGAGTCGAGCGAGACGGACAACTCCTCACAGCGATCGGTCACTGTCACGTTGCCACCTAAACCCAATCTGATGGTTGCTCCAATTGCGGTGGCGCCCGCATCACCTACAGACACTGAGCAGCTCTCTGTCACCGGTAGCATCGTGAACGCTGGTTCGGCGGCCGCGCCGTCGTTCACATGGAACCTTATTGTAGATGGTCAAGTGATGGCTACCCGTACGGTCAACTCTGGCCTTCAAGCGGGCTCTTCAAGTCAGTTCTCAGAGTTGGTTGGACCACTCGCTGCCGGGTCACGCATTGTCGAGGTACGAGTAGACCCGGGCGGATTCGTTGACGAACTGAGCGAGACGGACAACGCGGCGAGTCAGAGCGTTACGGTGAGTCCGACCCCGCGCATCGATCTGGTGCCGGGGGCCGTGACAATGACTCCGACGAACCCGACGACAAGTCAGGTCGTGACGTTCACGGCGTCAGTCACCAACACGGGCAACACGACGGCACGGAGCGTGGGGTGGCGATTCCTGGTGGATGGGCAGGTGGTGGGGAGCGGGGTGACCCCGAGCTTGGCGGCGAGCGGGAGCGCGCCGGTGAGCGTGACGACGGCGAACCCGTTGACCGTCGGCCCGCACACGGCGGTACTCGAGGTGGATCACGCGAACACGATCAGCGAATCGAACGAGACGAATAACTCGAGCACGCACGGCTTCACGGTTACCCCCGCGCCCTTCGTCGATCTCGTGCCCGGCGCGGTAACGGTCAGTCCAACGAATCCCACGCCGACGCAGGTGGTGACGCTGAGTGCGGTCGTGCGCAATGTCGGCAACACCGGAGCGACTAACGTCGGTTGGAGAGTCCTAGTCGACGGACAGGTCGCTGGGAGCGGCATCGTCCAGAGTCTCGCGGCGGCAGGGAGCGCGCCGGTAAGCGTCACGACGGCAACACCGTTACCCGTGGGGCAACACACGGCCGTTCTCGAGGTGGATCCGGCGAACACGACCACCGAGTCGAACGAGACAAACAACGCAGCGATGCTGGCCTTCACCGTAAGTCCGACACTGACCATCGATCTGGTGGCTGGAGCGGTAACCGTGACCCCGTCCAATCCGTCGACGAGTCATGTGGTCACTCTGAGCGCGTCGGTGAGCAATGTCGGGAACACCGCGGCGTCGAGCGTAGGATGGCGCTTCCTGGTGGATGGGCAGGTGGTGGGGAGCGGGTCGATCCCGAGCTTGGGGGCGACTGGGAATGCTCCCGTGAGCGCGACGACGGCGAATCCGTTGGCCGCGGGATCGCACACGGCGACGCTGGAAGTGGATCACGCAAACGCAATTGTCGAGTCAGACGAAACCAACAATACCGCGACCCAGAGCTTCACCGTGAGCGCGACGCCGGTCATCGACCTTGTCGCTGGGGCTGTGACGGTGAGCCCGGCGAACCCGACGACGAGTGATGTGGTCACGCTGAGCGCGTCGGTGAGCAATGTCGGGAACACCGCGGCGTCGAGCGTGGGATGGCGCTTCCTGGTGGATGGGCAGGTGGTGGGGAGCGGGTCGATCCCGAGCGTCGCGGCGACCGGGAGCTCGGCAGTGAGTGTCACGACGGCGAATCCGTTGTCCATGGGATCGCACACGACGGTGCTCGAAGTGGATCACGCCAACGCCATCGTCGAGTCGAACGAGACGAACAATACTGCGACCCAAAGCTTCACGGTGAGTCCCGCACAGTTCATGGATCTAGTCCCCGGTACCGTGACGGTGAGTCCGACAACTCCAACGACGAGTCAAGTGGTCACGGTGAGTGCCTCCGTGCGCAATGTCGGAAACACGGGAGCGACGAACGTCGGATGGAGAGTCCTGGTCGACGGACAGGTCGCCGCGAATGGCGTCATCCCGAGTCTCGCTGCGGCGGCAAGCGCGTTGGTGAACGCGACGGCAGGTCCGTTTGGAGCTGGCCAGCACATTGCCGTGCTGGAAGTGGATCCGGCGAACACGGTCGCCGAGTCGAATGAGGACAACAACACAGCGACGGCAACGTTTACGGTTATCGCACCGGTCATTGACCTTGTCGCCGGGGCAGTGACGGTGAGTCCACCGAATCCGACGACAAGTCAGGTGGTCACGCTGAGTGCGACAGTGAGCAACGCGGGGAACACCGTGGCGTTGAGCGTGGGATGGCGGTTCTTGGTGGACGGACAGGTGGTCGGGAGCGGGTCGATCCCGAGCTTGGCAGGGAGCGGGAACGCGCCAGTGAGCGTGACGACGCCGAATCCGTTGAGCGCAGGATCGCACACGGCGGTCCTCGCGGTGGATCACGCGAACGCGATCAGCGAATCGAACGAGACGAATAACTCCACCACACAGAGCTTCACGGTCAGTCCCGTGCCGTTCGTCGATCTCGTCCCTGGCGCCGTGACGGTCAGCCCAACGAATCCCACGCCAACGCAGGTGGTGACGCTCAGTGCGGTCGTGCGCAATGTCGGAACCGCCGGAGCGACGAATGTCGGCTGGAGAGTCCTGATCGACGGGCAGGTCGCTGGGAGCGGCATCCTCCCAAATCTCGGCGCGGCAGCTAGCGCGCCGGTGAGCGTGACGACGGCAGCGCCGCTTCCTGTGGGACAACACACCGCCGTCCTCGAGGTGGATCCGGCGAACACGATCACCGAGTCGAACGAGAAAAACAACACTGCGACGCAGAGCTTCACGGTCAGTCCGACACCGACCATCGATCTGGTGGCCGCAGCGGTAACCGTTACGCCGCCTAATCCGACGACGAGTCAGGTAGTTACGCTGAGCGCGCTGGTGAGCAATGCCGGCAACACCGCGGCATCGAACGTGGGGTGGCGATTCCTGGTGGATGGGCAGCCGGTGGGGAGCGGGTCGATTCCCGGCTTGGCAGCAACTGGCAACGTGTCGGTGAGCGTGACGACGCCGAACCCGTTAGCTGCGGGGTCGCACACGGCGGTCCTGGAAGTGGATTCCGCGCACACGATCCTGGAGTCGAACGAAAACAACAACATCGCTTCACTAACCTTCACCGTTCTTACGTCGCCCCTCCTCGACTTGGTCGCGGGAGCGCTAACAGTGAGCCCACCGAGCCCGACGACGAGTCAGGTCGTGACTCTGAGAGCATCAGTGCGCAACGGCGGAAATGCGGCGGTCGCAGGCGTCGGATGGCGAATCCTCGTAGACGGGCAGCTAATAGGGAGCGGCAGTCTCCCTAGCCTGACGCCCGGCGCGACCGCGCCCGTAGGCATCACGATGGCAAGTCTGCTTGCCGCGGGACCCCACACGGCTGTTCTCGCAGTGGATCCTACGAACACGATCACCGAGTCGAACGAAACCAACAACACGTCGACACAGAGCTTCACCGTCATCTCGCAGGCGATCGACCTTGTAGCGGGTGCTGTCAATGTGAGTCCTGCCAATCCGACGACGAGTCAGGTGGTGTCGTTGTCAGCCACCATTAGCAATACGGGCAACACCACGGCAACGCGCGTAGGTTGGCGCTTCCTCTTGGACGGGCAAGTGATGGCGATCGGGTCGATCCTGACCCTGCCAGGCGCCGCGAGCGTGCCACTGAGCGCGGTGACGGCGAATCCGTTGCCCGCGGGGACGCACACAGCGGTGCTTGAGGTAGATCCTGCGAACGCGATCTCTGAGCATAACGAGACCAACAACTCTGCCCGTCAGTCCTTTATCGTGATCTCGATTTGCACCCTTGGCATATCCGCGGGTTCGGGGGGAACAGCGACGATCACAAGCGGTGAGACAACGGGTCCGTGCGACCGGCAAGTTACGGTAACGGCGACCCCCACCGGCACCCACACGTTCGACCAGTGGGTGGAGGATGGACAGCAGGTCGCCAGGGCGAATCCGTGGACGTTCACGCTGACACAGAATCGAACGCTGGTGGCGGTCTTCAGCCAGGCACCCCAGTGCACCTTGACCTTGAACGCGAACCCGACGCAGGGCGGAAACGTCGCATTCACCAATGGAGCTGCAACTGGCGATTGTGGTCGGACGGTCGTTGTGCGGGCTACGGCGAACCAAGGCTGGCTACTACAGCGTTGGTCAGATGGCGGCGTCGGAAACCTGCGGGAAGTTCGCGTCGCCCAATCGTCCCAGGAGCTCGTGGCAACGTTCCAGCGAGTTCAGTGCGAAATCGGCCTGACCCAGTCGACCGGGGGCACGATTGTGTTGGTTAGTGGAGGCACACAGGGCGACTGCGGCCGGACCGTCGTGCTCCGTGCGACGGCGAACCCCGGCTATTCCTTCCAGCGGTGGAGCGACGAGTCGACCCAGAATCCGAAATCGGTGACACTCGAGGAGAACAGGACACTCGGCGCCGTGTTCGAGGCCACCGTGAACGCACAGGAGGTCGCGCGAAGACTCCTCGGTTGCTTACTGAGCGACGCATGCCAGCTGACCATCAATGAACAGCTGTTCGCCGACGCGCAGGGCAACAAGAACGGCCGGTGGGACCTCGGCGACCTGCTTGCCCTTCTCGACAAGAATCCGGTTCTCACACTATCGCAAGAGCTGTTGATGGACGCAATCAGCAACCCCGCGGCCTCATTGCGCAGCGGTTCAGTTCGCGGAGACAAGAAACCATGAAGAGATCATTCACGGTCGGCCTCCTCCTCATACTCGCCGCGTGTCCTCCTCCAGACCGATGTACCACGACCGAACCATGCGTCGAGCCTACGAACACGGTGACCTACGCCGTGTTGCTCGAAACGGTACCAACAAGCCTCGGCGCCCTGGCGTTCAAGGTCGACGCGGCAGCGGAGATCTCGCTCGCCATCGAGGCAAGCGCCGCGACGAGCCGACACGCGAGTACCGGCGCGGGGAGGTCGAAACGGGGGGTACTCCTGGGTCGTGTACTGACCGGACGGATTGCGACGATCGTTCGAGCCGGGTCGTGTGACGGACCAGCACCCACGGCGCAGGCCACGCAAGCTGCCGCGATCGCCGCTGCGAACTACGATAGTATCGCGGTGTCGCAGGTCAGGCTCCTGGTGACGCGGATCAGCTGCGTTCCGTCCTGACGACGGCGTGAGGCAGATCGCAAGCGTTCTAAGAGAGCGATTGTCAAGGACGGGCTTCGCCCCTGCCGATTGCCTGAGCGCTGTGTCCTTGGCAGTAAACGTCTGGCTCGAAGGGGGTACCTGTCGATGTGTCGACGGCCCGACGGGGATGAGCTACGCGAGGATGCCGTCGGCGCGGGCGCGGTGCCAGGCGCGCGGCAGCCAGTCCGCCGCGTGCGCGCCCGTGCAGCGCGTCAGGACATCCGTGAGATACGCCTCGATGTCGAGCTTTGCCTGGCGGGCTTTCTCCCTCGGCGCGCACCGTTCGAGCGTGGTGCGCAGGTACTCGCAGAGTCCTTCCTGCTGGCGCTCGTTGGGGGAGCGTGCCTACTGGGACGCCGCCTACGAGCGCCTCGCGGCCATCCCTGGTGTGGAGCGGGTGGGTTCGGCGAACGGTGTGCCGTTCAGCGGCTGGGACGTAAAGTCACGGATGGCGATCGAGGGGCGGCCAGCGGCTGCATCAGGCGAGGAACTTGACGTGCATTTCCAGAACGTCGCACCCGGATTCTTCGACGCCATCGGGGCACGGATCGTGGCTGGGCGTGGCATCACGCCCATGGATCGCGACACGGTTGCGCGCGTGGGAGTGATCAACGAGACGCTCGCCAGGCGCGAGTTTGCCGGGCAGGATCCGATTGGTAAACGCATCAAGCAAGGTCGCGCGGGCGACGATCGGCCATGGATAACCATTGTCGGCGTCGTGAGCGACTACCGGCACTACCGACTTCCAGAGCCCATGGGGCCGGCGATCTACTTTCCGCAGTTGGCGTGGGCCGACTACGCCCAATCGTTCGTGGTGCGCACATCACTCGCCGAGCCGCGCGCGATCGCACCCACGATCGCGCGCGTGCTCGCGTCGCTCGATCCGGGCGCGCCAGCGTACGACGTGCGCACGTTCGAGGAGATCGTCAGCAACTCGCTCTGGCGCCAGAGGCTGCAGGGACAGGTGCTTGGACTCTTTTCCTTCTTCGCGCTGGTGCTGGCGGCCGTCGGGATCTACGGTGTGATTTCGTACGCCGTCGCGCAGCGGGCGCGCGAGATCGGTGTGCGAATGGCGCTGGGCGCGTCGCGGGGAGAAGTCGCGCGGTGGGTGCTCGGGCAGGGGGGACGGCTCGTGGCGACCGGGCTCGTGGTCGGCTTGGCAGGAGCGTTGGTCCTCACGCGCACGCTCAGTGCCTTGCTCGTGGGTGTGAGCACGACCGACATCCTGACGTTCGCGCTCGTACCGCTCCTCCTCTCCATCGTTGCGCTGGCAGCCATTCTTGTGCCGGCACACCGGGCATCGCGCGTCGATCCGGTGATCGCGATGCGCGCTGAGTGACGGGAGTCGGTGGCAACCTTCGCGTCGGAGCCTCGTCTCCGGAACGCTCAGGACGCCGCCGTGAGCTCCGGCTCGGGTGCGCCGACTGCGGGCGCGATGTAGCGCCGCTTGACGCGCGGATCCATGCCGGCGAACGGTCCTTCCCCACGCGCGTGCAGGACCAGCGACGGCTGCTTTCCGGCCGGCACCATGCGGCGCGATTCGCGGAAATCCTGGTTGACCGCCGCCAGCGCATCAAACACGGGCCCTGTCCATGGTCCGGCGTCGGCACCGGCCAGCGCCTCGGTCACCTCGAGGTGCAGCACGAGCCGCTTGTCACCCTCGGCATCGTCAAACGTAGCGAGCTGGAAGCCGTCCACCTCACCGGCGATGGCATGCACCCGATACAAGGCTTCCTGCACGTCGGCCGGCGGGATCTTGCATCCGTAGTAGGAGACCGCGGCGTCGGCTCGACCGTACAGAAAGAGCAATGGCAGGTCGAGCGCCGAGCGATCGAGTGACGCGACCGGGATGCCGACCTCGGCCAGTACTTTCGCCAACTCGGGAAAGCGCACGACGTGGCCGAGGTCGTGGATGTTGTACCGCACTTTGGGCGCCACGTAGTCCGGCCGGCACACGGTCACGAGCAGCTCGCCGTCCGCGTTGGTCTCGATGAAGAAATCGGCGGGGTTGAACTGAAAGATCATTGGCATGCTGCCCCGATGGTGCACTAGTCGCGCGGCGAGCTCAGGCCGGTCGGCAAGCAGGCGCCGGAGCGCGATCGTCAGCTCGGTCTCGGCGGCAATGTTGAGGTCCAGGTCAGACGCGCCGTAGGAGCCGTACACGCGTTCGATGCCGCGATTCATGAGGTACCGACGCATCGATTCGCTCATGCCTTCGCCACCATAGATCATGGAAACGCGGTACTGGACCCAGTCGATCTCGAGGGTGTCCACCAGCTGCTTGAGGAAGGGCGGATAGCCCATGATCACGAAGTGGTGCCCCTGCCCGAAGTCGCGCAGGGTGTTGCCGATCTTGGCGATGTCGGGGCCGAGGGACTTGACGCGACACCAGCGCGAGAGGGAGAGCGTGAGGTTGATTCCCGTCGCCCAGGGTCCGAGGGCAAACGCGTTGATCACGAAGATCGGGCGGCGACCGAGACGGTGCTGAAGGCCGCGACGAATCGCGCGCGCGTTGGCATCGCGTTCGCGCGCCCCGCGCACCCAGCTCGTCGGCGCGCCGCCGGTTCCCGAAGACTCGTCGATCACGACACCACTCGCTGGCAGCGCACCCCGCACGCAGCGCGCCTCGAGCGGCCAGGCGTTCACGTACGACGCCTTGTCGGTGACTGGCACGTGCTCGATGGCCAGCAATCCACCGGCGGTACTCCCTACGCGGCGCGCGATGAACGCGCGGTAGGCAGGCACGGTGCGCCACGCCTCCTGGAATCGGAGCCACGCGCCAAGCTCGCCGAGCTTCCACCGCAAGCGTTCGAATCCGGGGAGGGCGAACAGGCTGCCGCAGAGCCCAACGCGGTGCAGCAGGGTGACGATCGGCGAGGTGACGATGTATGCGAGCGCCGCGAAGGTGGTGCGCATCAGAGCGTCTCTCCGGTGACGAGAATGTCGGCCTGCGGAATACGATGGCTGCGAGGCGCCGTCGCGCTGCGACCCACGCGCGCGAGCAGCCAGATGGTGTTTGCGCCTTCATCGGCGGCGAGCCGGGCACGCAGCTGCGCGTGGGCTCTGGCGTTGGTGATCACCGATCCAAACGGATGCAGCTGGACGCCGCGCCGCGTGAGTTCGAGCCAGCTCCGCCCCATCACGCGACCGGCAGCGATCCAGTCGGCCGGTGTGGCAAACGGTCCCTGCCACCACGCGATCGTCCGCGTGCCGTGCATGCCGTTCACGAGCATCTGCCCGGACATCCTGGCGCGCCAGCCGCGGCCCCAGCGCGCGTGGTCGTCAAAGAAGGCGCGCATCAGCCAACCGGGGAACCGCATGCAATGCGCCCAGAGCCCGTCGCCGGGGTTCGTGGCTTCTTCGTCGGAGGTGCGAATCCAGCGGCGCAGTTCGGTGCGCGTCGGCGCGTCGTCGAGGTCGGCAAACAGCGTGAAGCGATTGAGGTCGATCGCCCACTTCACGAACTCGTCGTCTGAACTGGCGTCGACCCGATGGCCATGCGACGCGGCGATCGCTCGCAGGGCATCGAGCGCAGGCGCGTCGACGCGAGTGCCGTCGTACGGGAGCCGCGACGTCTTGCGATCGAGGATGAGCTGCCGGTCAAACGATGGATCGCTGGTGGCAGGTCGGAGCGCGAGCGTGGCGAAGGGCTGCGGGCGCGGTGCGGAGTAGTCCAGCGTCGCTTCGAGGATCGTGGCGTCGACGTCGAGGTGCCGGACACGCGCGGCGATCGTGAGGTACTCCACGAACATCGTGAGCCCCATGATCGTGAACGCGCCCGTCGGATCCGTCGTCGGGAGAAGGCGTCGCGGGTCGTAGAACACCTCGGCGGACCGCGGTCCCGTGACACGCAGCCTCCACGGCTGCGTGTTGTGCGGCGACGGCGTCCAGCGCGCGTACGCCAGCGCGTCGACCCACGTGCCATCGGGGTCGAGCGACCGCGCAATCGACGCGTCGGGTCGCACCATCGCGTCCAGTGGAATCCGGAACGCTCGGGCACAAGCGGCGAGCGTGCTCAGCGCCACCGCCGATGCTCCACTCCGGACAAACGTGCGTCGTTGCATGGCCTCTCCCATGGCGTTCGACCCAGTTTGGCCGCGCCGGCCGTGGCCGGGCATACGTCGGGTGACGTAGGCGAGCGACCGGGTGGCCCGCGCGGCTCGTTCGATCCAGGGCGTACATCCTTGACACGGCGCAGCTTATGGCCCCCCGTGCACGCTGGCGGGTTCGGCGGTATCGTGGTGCCTGATGCGGCCTCCTTCTCCCCCCGATCTTTCCTCCTGGGAAGAGTTCGACCTGCTGCTGACCCGGATTCGCGCCGGCGTCGTGGTGCCGGTCGTGGGCGCCGAGCTGCTGATGGTCGACGACGGTGCCGGCGGTCGCGTGCACCTTCACGACTGGATCGCGCGCGAACTCACCGGGCCGCTGGGACTCGGCGCCACACCGGTGCGTTCGGGGTTCTCACTCAACGATCTGGTGGAGGCCTTCCTTCGCCAGCCGGATCGTCGTCGCGCGCATCTCTATCGCCGCGTGCACCAACTGCTCAGTGGCGCCATGCCGGCACCGCCCGCAGCGCTCAGTCGACTCGCGCAGATCACCGACTTCCCGCTGCTGCTCTCCACCACGTTCGACGACCTGCTGTTCCGCGCCGTGCGCGAGAGCGGGCGGGCAGGCGGTGCCCGAGCGGAGCAGCGGAGCTTTTCTCCGCGCCGAGCTGATGACCTCGACGCGAGCTGGACGCGGTCGGCGGACGCGGCACCGATCGTCTACCATCTCTTCGGCAAGGCCGACATCGAGCCGGACTTTGCCCTGTGCGATGAAGACGTGCTCGAGTTTCTCGTCGCGATGCACGCCGAGCACCAGAGTCCGCGCCGGCTCTTTGACGTGGTGCGCGGGAGCAACCTGCTGTTCATCGGTTGTGACTTTCCCGATTGGCTGTCGCGATTCTTCCTGCGCACGCTCAAGCGCTCGCGCCTCTCGGCGGAGCGGGAGCAGCTGGAAGTGGTGGCCGACACCGTGGTGGTCGCCGATGAGCGACTGGCGGGCTTCTTCAGGCGATTCAGCTACCAGACGTATGTGTACCCCGGCGATGCGGCGCACTTCGTGGATGAGCTGTACCGGCGCTGGTCCGCCCTGTCGCCGGCGCCGGTGGTGGCACCGATGCCCACGACGCCTTCCGTACCGGGTCGTCCGCTTGGCAGTGCGGAAGGGTGCGTGTTCATCTCGTATGCCGCCGAGGATCGCCCCGCCGCGGTGCGGCTCCGCGCTGCGCTGGTGGATGCGGGCATCGACGTGTGGATGGACGACCAGCGGCTCGACGCCGGCGCGGCCTACGATCGCATCATCGAAGACGCCATCCGGCACTGTGCGCTCTTTCTTCCGGTCGTCTCGCGGAACACTGAATCGCGCCAGGAGGGCTACTTTCGGCGCGAGTGGCGGCTGGCCGACGAGCGCACGCATCGCCTCAGCGCGCGACGGCGCTTCGTGATTCCCGTGACCACCGATGGTGTGCCGGCCAGCGGGTCGGACACGCCGCAGAGTTTCAAGACGGTCACGTGGGGGAAGGCGCCCGGCGGTGACCCGACACCGCTCGTGATCCACGACGTGCGTGAAGCCTATCGCGCCGTGCGCCGGGAGCAGGGCGCATGAGCACCGGCGAATACGGCAAGGTGGCCATCGATCCCGAACGTCCCTGGCCCGGGCTGCTCTCCTTTCCCGAGGTGGCGGCGCGCCTGTTTCATGGGCGCGGACGCGAGGTGTCCGAGCTGCTGCGCCTGCTCGAAGCGGAGCCGGTGACGTTCCTGTATGGCAAGTCCGGGTTGGGAAAGACGTCGCTGCTGCAGGCCGGGCTCTTTCCGCGACTGCGCGAACGCGACCGGTTGCCGGTGTATCTGCGACTCGGTCATGGGGCCGGGGCGCCGGACGCGCGGGAGCAGCTCTTTCGCGCGCTCACCGCGGCCATGGACCAGGCGTCGATCGACGGGCCGCGGCCGCTGCCTGACGAGTCGGCGTGGTCGTTCCTCCACCGGCGCGGTGTGGAGTGGTGGAGCCCACGCAACCGTCTCGTGCGACCGGTGATCGTGATCGACCAGTTCGAGGAACTGTTCACGCTGGGACAGGAGTCAGCCGAGGCACGGGAGCGTGTCGCGGGCACCATCGACCTGCTCGAGGAGCTCACCACGCAACGGCCTGGCGCGGCGCAGCGACGTGTCTTTGATGCCACACCGGAGTCGATCGAAGGCTACGACTACGACGTGGTGCGGTATCACGTGCTGTTCGCCTTCCGCGAGGACTTCCTTCCGCAGTTTGACCAGCTGCGCGAGCGACTGCGGATCAACCCGCATCATCGGCTCGCGCTCGAGCGGCTCACCGGCGCGGACGCGCGCGACTCCGTGCTGGGGACGGGCGGACGGTTGGTCGAGCCCGAGGTGGCCGAGACGATCGTGCGGTTCGTGGCGGGCGATACGCGTGGAGGCACCCGCGCCCTGGGCGACCTCGAAGTGGAGCCCTGGCTCCTGTCGCTGGTGTGCGAGCAGGTGAACGAACGGCGCCTTGCGGCAACCCCGGTGCCGCGCCGCATCTCCGAGGCACTGCTCACCGGATCGCGCGATGAGATCCTCTCGCAGTACTACGCGCGATGCGTCGAAGCCCTCGACCCGCGCGTCCCTGCGTTCCTCGAAGACCGCCTGCTCACCGAAGGCGGCTACCGCACGCCGTATCCGTACGACGAAGCGATCCGCATCGACGGCATCACACCGAAAGTGATCGACGAGCTGGTCGATCGGCGGCTCGTCCGACGGGAGCAGCAGCAGGGGATGCATCGGCTCGAAGTCACGCACGATGTCCTTGGACCGGTGATGTTGCGGTATCGGCAACAGCGACAGTCGCACGAACGTGATGCCATCGGACGCCTCCGCACGATCGCGGAACGCCGCAAGGCGGCCGAAGGTCGGCGTCGGTCGGGCCAGCTCGTGGTGGCCGCGACGGTGCTCGTGACGCTCATCGGCGTGTTTGCCTTTCTGCAGTCGCGCGCCGCCACGCGCGCCGAGCGCCTGCTGGGCTGGTCGCGCGAGACGCAGTCGCATACGTACACGGCGCTGCTGCAGTTCATCCGTGAGTCGAAGGACGACGAGGACGCGCGCAACGCGGTGGATTCGCTCGTCGTCGCCACCAACGCCGTGCGGCGCGGCGTGCGCGGCGATCCGCTGCTCACCTCGCAGGAACTGCAGTACGCGTTCCTGGGCGCACTCGCCTGGGGAGACAGCAGTCAGGCGACGAGCTATGCAGGGCGGGTGCTGGACCTCGCGGATTCCCTGCACGTGCTGCTGGGCGCGGGTCGGGGAGGGAATGACGCCGAGTTTTCGTATCGACTGGCCGGCATTCTCGCGGCGCGCCGCGGCGACACGCTTCGGTTGCGCGACAACCTCAATCGACAGCTCGCCCTCCTCGCCGACTCATCCCTCTCGACGTTCAATACGGAGAAGATCGCGAGTGCAGCGATGAATCTCGCCTCGCTCGCGCCTTCCCACGTCGATCGGCAGACCCTGCTGCGGCGTGCCATCGATGCGGTCCATCAGGCGGGGTATGCGCGCGTGTCGCTGTCGATCCTCGACAGCCTCACGGGGACCATCAGCCGATACGCGACGGCCGCGCGCGACGACCTCGACCTGGACTCCGCCACGGTTCAGCACGCGCACGCCCTCGCGCGTGACGCCTACAGCCTCCGCACACACGCCCTCGAAGTCCGCTACGAGGACGACTCCACCAACACGGCGCTGCGAGCGCGCTACGCCGGCAGTCTTGGCAACCTGGCGTGGTTCGAACTGCTGTCGGGCGACTACGCGGCCAGCCTCGGAAGCTCAAACCACGCGCTGCGGCTGGATCCTTCGCTGGACTGGATTGCCCAGAACGCCCGTCACGCCCGCGTCTTTCGCGGAGAGCTGCGCCGGATGGAGGCCGAACTCCTGCGCCTCGCGCCACGCCAGCTCCGGACCGCGACCGGCACGTACGCCGAAGTCGCGCTGCAGGATATCGCGGTGTTCAGGGCCGCACGACTGCGTCACCCCGACCTCGACCGGTACGAGCAACTCTTCCGGCGGAGTGTGCGATGACCTCGCGCTCCGCGTGGTACTACGCCGATCTCGCGGGCCGCGAAGGTCCGATCTCATGGGACGCTCTGCTGGCAGCCGTGCAGCGCGGCCAGCTCTCCCCGCGCGGTCTGGTGTGGGCGCCGGGCGTCGATGACTGGGTGCCTGCCGGCGAGATTCCCTGGCTCTTCGGCTCGCCGGGCGACGTTCCGGCTGATCTGATCGATGACGGCTTCGATGGGGATGGCGTGGCGGCACCACCGCCGCTCACGCACACCATCTATGGGCGCTCGCGCCAGTCCACGCGCTCACCCATCGGTCGGCGGGGGCAGCAGGTGGCACCGGTCGTCTCCCGCGCGCTCGCCGCGCTCATCGATCTGCTGATCGTGGTGCTCCTCACGGTGGCGATCGGCGGCATCATCGGCGCGCTCATCCTGCGCGCGAATCCCGCGAGCGCCCTCGACACGGTGGCGACGGTGCGGACCGCGACGTTCTTCGTGCTGCCGCTCCTTTACCACGTGGCCGCGGAGTCGTTCAGCGGGACTACGATCGGCAAGCGCGTGTTTGGGCTCATGGTGGTCGATGCGGCCGGGGAGACCCCGTTCGCCTCCCGCATCGTCGTGCGATCGCTGGTCCGCTACCTGGTGCTGCTGGCCCTGATCATGGCCATCGTCTTCGGTCGCGAGGAGTACCACGGTGATGGTGAGATGGAAGGCCGTGTGCTCCTGGCGCTTGCGCTCCCGTACCTCGCGTTGTGTGCCGCGCTCGCGTCACGCAGGGAGCGGCGGATGCCGCACGATCGCGTGGCGGGCACCTGGGTCGTGCGTCGGCCATCGCGCCCGCGCGCCGTGAGCACGCCTCAGGGTTCGGGCAGCTCCTTCGCGTAGAGCACCGACCACTCACCCGCCTCCTCGGCAAAGTCGCGGGCGACCGTTTCGGTCAGACGCAGCGACTCGGCGACCCACGAAGCCGGATCGGTGGCGGGGTTCCCCTGCGCCTGCTCGATCTGCGCGATCAACTGTTGGGCGGCCAGCAGGCGACCGCCCGGGCGTGCCGGGTCGCGACCCCTGAGGATCGTGCGAATCACGGCGCTACGGTCGGCCAGCCGCCGGCACTCGGACTGGAAGCGCACCGCGTTGAGCGATGACACCGCCGCCGGCAACACGGCTGCCATCAGCACCAGGAACGGGATCAAGGTCGTGACCGCGTGCGCGACCGACGCGGGAAACACGTGCAGCAACTCACCCATCGTGAGACCGATGTCGATCGCCACGAAGGCGATGACGGCCACGCTCAGTCGCCGTCCCCATCGGTCGAGGAACCCATGCAGCGCGTTCATCGAGCGCGCGCTGCGATCGTGATATGTGGCCTGTTGCTGGATCCACCCGTCGTGCAGCCGTCGTGCCGCGGCGAGGGCGTCGGGACGGAGCACGCGCACCTGTCGGTCGGCCCCGTCTCGTCCGCGCATCATCTCCGGCGTGGCGAAATCGCCAGGCTGGATCGCGCGGAGGATCGCGGCGAGCAGCCAGTCCACCGCGCTCTGTCTGACGACGCGCGCGGCGTACTGCGGCGGTGCCGCCGATGGTGGGTCAAAGCTCGCCAGCAACGGCAGGTAATACATCGCGCGCAAGCGCTCGGCGAGGTAGCGATAGTCGACCATGCGGTCGTTCCAGTCGCCGTGATTGGCCTGGTGCGTGTTGCGCGCGATGGTCACCACCAGCGCGAGCTTGATGGTCGCGAGCAGGAGCAGGACAACGAGCATCGGGTTCGCGCCACCATGGCCGGGAGCGGCCGCCGCGGAGGCCTGGAACGCGAGGAGCACGAGGCTCGACCCGGCGAACGTGACGGCCAGCAGCGCGAGCGCGTAGTTCACCAGGTACGCGCCGCGATAGAGACCGGCGTAGTGGTACGTGAGTTCGGTCGCCCGGGAGCGCCACGTCAGTACGGGAGGGAGCGATGGGTCGCCGGTGAGCGCCGTGCGGTCACGCTGAAAGCGGCTCTCGAACCAACGCCAGATGCGCTCTCGATGTGTAGGGATGCGCCTGGCGCTGCCGCTCGCATCCCGCGCCACCGGCGGAAGTTCAGGCCGATGGAAGTACTCCTCGAGGAGGCGTTCTCCCGGGGACGAGGCATCGTCGTGCGACGTCGCCACCGGCCGGTGCTCGTCCGGATCGACGAGGATGCGGCCAAGCACATCGTGCAGGCGGCTGGCCAGCTGTACGTCATCAGGCGGTTCGGCGCCCAGGGCAATGTGCAGGTCCTGAAACGGTTCCAGGAGCCGGATCCGCTGTCGCTCGATGTCGATGAGCAGCACTGGAACGTCGCGGTCCAGCGCGGCGCCCACCGTCTCCATCGTGCCGCCCGCCCGTGCCGGCTGCAACGGATCCGTCGCGGCGATCAGCAGGTCGGCGTGGCGAAGGATCACCGTCGCCTGCGCGCGATACGCCCGGCTGCGCCGTTGCTGCGCAAGCGGCGTATCCGGCGTCGGTTTGTCGCACACGCCGTCCAGCGCCACGATGTAGCGGCAGGCTTCGGCGCACCGGTCGAACGTCTGGGCAAAGCCCGGTTCGCGTGAATCCCGATACGCGGCAAGGTCGCACGGGAGCACCGCGGCTACCTCTGCGTCCACGCCGGTTGACTCGCGGTCCGAGGCGTAGCGCAGCGCCACGCGATGCGCGATCACATCAGCCCCTTCGGCCAGGCCGGTGACCAGGCGGAGGAGTGGCGGCGACCCGCGATCGTAGAATCGCGAAACACCGCGCACGCTCGTTGCCCCGTGGGTGATCGCCGAGCACAGCTCGGCGCCCATGAGGTGCAGGGCGCGCTCGAGCGAGGTGTCGAGGAACCGGGTACGCGCCGCGTCGAGCGTTCGCGTTCCCGCGAAGGCGACGCGCAGCGTGAGCCGCGGCAGCGAAGGCATGGGAGCGCTCACGCTGTTGGCCGCCGGCTATTGCGCGTTGGTCACTACGCCGGTCGCGCGCGAGCGCACGCACGCGAGCGGCCGCGCCGCCGCATGGCCGACGTGCGCTTTGCGACCACGGCCAGCGGTGATGGGGGCCAGCAGCACGCGTTCCATGACCTGAGCCCGGCGTTGGGATGGAGGCCCCGGTCCGAGCACGGCCGGGCCCGCCTTCACCATGTCACGGGTCGGCGCGCGTGACAACCGGCAGGTCACATCGGGGACGCTGTTCTACGGTACGCGCGGCGTGTCGGCCGCGACACGTGGGCACGCCGCACGCCACGTCGGCGCGGCGGCACTGACCGCGTCCCGCGCACGAACCCGACCCAGATTCCACGTGGCGAAGCCGTGGTCGGCGTCGTTGCGCTGCATCAGGCGCCAGGCGACCGCACACGTGGTGGAGTCCGGCGGCGCCGCGGCGAGGGCCGCCACCAGGGCAGGCGTGGCGTCCGCCGAGAGCGTGGCGTGGTACGGCGCATCGAAAGCGCCGCGCGCCGCTGCAGCGCGGGCCAGGTTGGATCGGGCGACCGCACCTTCCGGATCGGCAATGGCGACGGCCAGCAGGACGGCCCATCCGCTGCGGAGTGCCACGGCCACGAAGGCGTCGCTCCGGCCACGCAGGACCGTCGCGCCGAAGCCGACGAGCGCGATGGTAATCCACGCCATCGCCACCGTGGCGTACACGCGATCGATGGAAAGCCCAAACGCGTCCATGTAGAGGCGCATGCGGACGAGCGCCGAGAGGAGCAGGAGGGCGACCATGGCGACGAGGCTGGTGGCAAGCAGGCGGTGACGCCTGACGCCGGCCAGCGCTCCCTGCGCGGCCGCGCCATCGAGCGCGAGGAGCGTCACCAGCACCACCGCGGTCGTGACCACGAGCGCAAAGAATCCCGAGCGCGCGTATTCGGCGAGCGTGAGGCCGGTGACGGCCTGCACGTAGGCCTGGCCGCCAAAGAGCACGCGCACCTGGACGGCGAGGAATGCCACGAACACGATGTTCATGGTCGAGAGCACCGTCGTTGCGTTGGTGGCCGACAGCGTCGGCAGGGGTACGGGCAGGTCGAGGGGTCCGCGGTAGGCGGACCAGCGGTGCAGCCATCCGAGCGCCGGCCACGCGAACAGGGCGGCAAACACCACGTGTTGCAGGACGTTGGGCGGGCTCCAGGCGAAGAGGCTGTCGGTGGTCCGCGCGAAGACCGCATCCCCGGCGCGCAGGAGCGTCAGGAGAAGCCATCCCGCGGCGACCGCGAGCCCAACGGCCTGGACGACCACTCGCGTCACGGCGAGAGCGCGTCGCTCGCCTCGCACGACGAGGCGCGCATCCCCCACCAGGAAGAAGATCGCGCCCACGAGGCCCTGCGGCACGAAGCGGGCGCCAGCGTCGACGATCGCGCGCACCGGGAGCCGACTGAGCGGTGGCAGGGCGCCCGGGGCCGCGACGAGGGCGGCGAGGGCCGTCGAGCCTAACGACGCGACGATGGCGGCAACCGCGAGCAGCGGTGCGTCGCGCAGGGTGAGCAGGAGCGCGAACGCGATCGCCGCGGCCAGCGGCTCGCGCTGGGCGGGCGCGATCCGGCCGTGCTGCGCATGCGTCACCGCCACCACCGCGGCCACCAGGGCCAGGAGCCAGATGGTGACGTTGAGGCCCACCGCGTTCTCGCGGAGCAGGGCATCGCCGGCGATTCCGAGGAGGATGCCGTGCCCCAGGACGGTGCGCGCAACGCGCTGGCGATCGACGACGCGACCAGGGTCGCTGTCGTTGGCGTGGGCGGCGAGAGGGCCGGTCGGGGTGGCAGGAATCGGCATGGCGAGTTGTCGGAGAGTACTTTGTATCATAAAGTACGCGCCACTGACGATTTCGCAACCCGCATCTCAGTGGATCGGTACCTTGCGCGCCGAGCGCCGAGGCCTGGTTGGACCGTCCAGCAGGCTGGAGAGGGGCCTCCGGCACCTCGCCCCCAGTGCGTCGGGTAGCCTCTCCAGCCCCGCGCGACGGAGACCGTCGAGCGAGTGTGAAGCTTCCGGGCTTTCTGGCGGGTCGCGTGCAAGGCGTCCCGTAGCCCCTCCGGCCCCTCGCACCCAGCGTCCGAGCGCGCTTACCCCTTGGCCTTGACCTTCTCCCAGCTGTCCTTGAGCGTGACCGTGCGGTTGAACACCAGACCATCGGGCCGGGAATCGGGGTCGCTGATGAAATAGCCGGTCCGCTCGAACTGGTAACGTGTTCCCACGGGATCGGCGCCGACGCTGCGCTCCACCTTCGCTCCCTTCACGACGACGAGAGAGTCCGGGTTCAGCACGGCCGTAAAGTCCTGTCCCTCCGGCACGGCGTCGGGATCGGGGATCGTGAAGAGCCGATCATACAACCGCAGTTCGCAGGGCAGCGCGTGCGCCGCCGACACCCAGTGGATCGTGCCCTGCACCTTGCGGCCGTCGGGCGCGTTGCCGCCGCGCGTGGCGGGATCGTACGTGCAACGCAACTCGATCACGTTGCCGGCCGCGTCCTTCACGACTTCCTGGCACGTGATCAGATAGCCGTAGCGCAGTCGCACCTCACGGCCGGGCGCGAGGCGAAAGAACTTGCGAGGCGGATCCTCCATGAAATCGTCGCGCTCGATGAACAGTTCGCGACCGAACGGTACGGGTCGCGACCCGGTTTTCGGGACGTCGTGCGGGTAATACGACGCATCGAGCTCCTCGACCTGACCCTCGGGATAGTTCGTCAGCACGACCTTGAGCGGATTCACCACGCACAGCACCCGCGGCACGCGCATGTTGAGGTCGTTGCGCACGGCGTGCTCGAAGGTCGCCAGCTCGGTCCGCGCGTCCTTGCGCGCCACGCCCACCGTTTCGGCAAAGTCGCGAATGCCTTCCGGCGTGATCCCGCGTCGCCGAGCGCCGGCGATGGTCGGCATGCGGGGATCATCCCAGCCGCTGACGTGCCCGTCCTTCACCAGGCGCAGGAGCTTCCGCTTGCTGAACACGGTGTAATCCAGCACCAGGCGCGCGAACTCGGTCTGCTCGGGCGGCCGCTCGAAGCCGACCTCCCGGACGAGCCAGTCGTAGATGTCCCGGTTGTCCTTGAACTCGAGGGTGCATAACGAGTGCGTAATGCCCTCGATCGCATCGGACAGGCCATGCGCAAAGTCGTACAACGGATAGATGCACCACGCGTCCCCGCGGCGATAATGCGCCGCATGGCGGATGCGCAGCAGCAGCGGATCCCGCATGATCATGTTCGGGTGCGCCATGTCGATCTTCGCCCGCAACACGTGCGCGCCGTCCGGGAACTCGCCGGCCCGCATGCGACGCAGCAGGTCGAGGTTCTCCCCGATCGATCGCGCGCGATACGGCGAGTCGCTCCCGGCCTTCGTCACCGTGCCGCGCCCCTGGCGAATCTCCTCCTCGTTCTGCGAGTCCACGTACGCCTTGCCCTTGTTCACCAGGCGCTCGGCGAACTCATAGAGCTGCTCGAAGTAGTCGCTGGCGTAGAACTCGTTCGCCGGCGTGAACCCCAGCCACGCGAGATCCTCGCGGATCGAGTTGACGTACCTGATGTCTTCGGTGAACGGGTTCGTGTCGTCGAACCGCAGGTTGCACGACCCGCCGAACTCGCTGGCGATGCCGAAGTTGAGGCAGATCGACTTGGCATGCCCCATGTGCAGGAAGCCGTTCGGCTCCGGGGGAAAGCGGGTCTTCACCGGCCGACCGTACTTTCCACTGGCCACGTCCGCCGTCACCATGTCGCGGATGAAGTCCCGGCCCCTCCCCTCGGGAGCGGGCGCAGGGGACGGAGACGACGCAGGATGGGTCACGCGGGTGCCACCGGATGAGGGGCGGGAAATCTACCCATTAAGCACGAGCGACCCAACGGGCATCCAACGAGGCACCGGCGCACCGCGACGCGCTGGGCTCGCTGGGTCACGCGACCGCGCGAGGCCGCCTCACCATCTCCCGTTCGTCTCGTGACACCCTCGCACCTGCTCCGGTCGCTGCGACGCTCGCGGAGCGTCGTGTTCACCGCCATCGCCACGCTCGCCGTTGGGGTCGGTGCGCTCACGATCACGCTGGGCATCGCCGACGCGGCGCTGTGGCGGCAGCCGCCGTTCCGCGGTGCCGAGCGTGTCGTCGTGATGCTTGGTACGACGCAAGCACCCAACGAGCCGCTGCGCACCCAGCGCTGGTCGTGGCCACGCATCCAGCGTCTGCGACAGGACCTCCGGAGCGTGGAACACCTCGCCAGCGTAACGCCCGTGACGGGCAATCTCACCGGTACGGACCTCACCGAACCGCTGACGGGCGAGATCGTATCCCCCGAGTTCTTCCCGGTCCTTGGCGCCGCGGCGTTCATGGGCCGCACCTTCGCCGCCGATGAAGACCGCGCGTCGGGAGCGCACCCGCTGGTGGTCGTCAGTCACGATCTCTGGCAGCGACGCTTTGGCGGGGACGCCGCCGTGGTTGGAAAGACCCTCGCGGTCAATCGACAAGCCCTCACGATCATCGGCGTGATGCCTCCCGGATTCCGCGGACTCTCCGATGTCGCGGAGTTCTGGGTGCCGTCGACGATGGCGCCGCTCCTCAGCTACCCCGAATACCTCACGACCGACCAGAACTTCATCACCGTTCTGGCGCGACTGGCCACCGATCGTTCGATGGCCCAGGTCCGCGCCGAGCTGTCGACCGTGGGGCCCGCGGTGGTGCGCGCTCTTCCCTCCGCCGACGACGAAGAAGGGGCCTTCGGGGCGACCGCCGTACCCCTCGCTGAGGCACGCATCGCCCCCGAGGTTCACCGGGCTGCGTGGCTGCTGCTGGGATCCGTGGTGTTGCTCCACCTGCTCGCCTGTGCCAACGCGGTCACGTTGCTGATGGGCCGTGCCGTGACGCAGCGCCGCGAAGCGGCCGTGAGGGCAACCCTCGGCGGAACGACCGCCGCACTCTACCGACGGTATGTCGGCGATGGGGCAACGATCACCTCGATGGGGTGCCTCGCCGGGTTGCTCCTCGCGTGGTGGGGTCGTGGGCTGCACGTCCCGCTCAACCGATGGGGGCCGCGCAACTTCTACGGGAGTGTCGCGACCTTCGCCGATCCGGCCTTCGGGTGGCGCACGTTCGTGGCCTGGCTGGCGGTGTCGGCGGCGACACTCGCTCTCGTGTCGTGGGCCCCAGCGCTCGCGGTGGTGCGCGGCGACCTGGCGCGCCACCTCAAGGAAGGGGCGCGCGCCGCGCAAGCGGCCGGACTCTCGCTCCGGCGCGTCAGCGCGCAGGGGCTCATCATCGCCCTGGAGGCGGCGCTGGCCGCGACGCTGCTCGTGGTCGGTGCGCTCATGGTCGAGAGCTTCGATCGCATGCGTGAGGCGCCGATCGGGGTACGGGCCGAGCGCGTGCTCACCTTCACACTGCGCCCGTCCGAGGCCAGCGTCCCAGTCAACGCCGGGCCGGCGTTCGTGGAGCGTATGCTCGCCGCGATCGCCAGCGTTCCCGGCGTACGTTCGGCGAGCGTGGACGGTGGGGCGCCGCTCAGCGGCAGCGCCAGCAGCACGCTTCGCATCGTTGGCCAGCCCGCGCCGCCGCCGGGACGCGAGCCGCCGGTACTGCGGCACTACGTCGGCCCCGATCACTTCACGACGCTGGGCATTCCGCTGATCCGCGGACGAGCGTTCACCGACCGCGACCGTGCAGGGCAGGCGCATGTCGCGATCATCAGCGAGACGGCCGCGCGCACCTTCTGGCCCGGCGGCGACGCCCTTGGTCAGCGCGTCTGGTTCGGCGGCGGGAGCACGTACGACCGCCCCGACTCCAGCGCGGAGATCGTGGGCATCGTGGGCGATGTCGCGTATCAACCGCTCGATCGCGCAGCGAACGCGGCGAGCTTCTACACGCCGTATCGGCAGTTCACCTACGGCTGGCGCACGTACTTCGTGCGCACCGCGGGCGACCCCTTGGCGATGGTCGGTGCGATCCGCGAGGCCGTGTATCGCGTCGATCCCGATGTACCGCTCACCGAGGTCCGGACGATGACGGATCTCCTGCAGGGGTCGTGGGCGCGCAGTCGGTTCGATGCGCAGTTCTTCGCGCTGTTTGCCGGCTTCGCGCTGGTGCTGGCGGCCAGCGGCATCTACGCCGTGGTGGCCCACGCGGTCGGGGAGCGCCGGCGGGAGATGGCCATTCGCCTCGCCGTGGGATCGTCGCCGAGGGGACTGCTCGGCCTGATCGTGCGCGAGGGGATGTCGTGGCCGCTGGCCGGCCTCGTGATGGGGGTCAGTGCAGCGGTGGCCGGTGCCGGCGTGCTGCGGGGAGCACTCTATGGCGTCTCACCGAGCGACCCCCGCGTCCTGCTGGTGGCGGTGCTTTCCCTGGGCCTCGTCGCCGCCGTTGCATGCGTGATTCCCGCACGCAGGGCGATGCGCGTGGATCCTCAGGAGGCGCTGCGCGAGTAGGTCAGGGCGACCGGCGCGTGATGGACGGCCGGCACGCGAACGGTTGACATGCGCGGCTCGCAGCGTCGAGTTTGGATCGGCATGTCGGACCCTTCCATCACAGGCCCTGCATCCGGTAGCGCGGCGCGATCCGCGCGCGGCAGCGCCGTATCCAGGCTCCTGGCCGCGGCGCTCGTCGCGGGGCCATGGACGGGCTGGTTGCACACGATCGAGCTTGCGGTGGAACGTCAGGGCCTGGGCCACTTCACGTGGTACAGCCGCGAGTTCATCTGGATGTCGCCGATCGCCTACACGCTGTTCTTCCTCGCGGTGTCGGTGCCCGTACTCGTGGTGGCGATGCTCGCACCGCGGATCGCGCGGGTCGAAGTCGCCGCCGGCTGGGTCGCGTTGCTTGGCGTGTTTGGGCTGCTGCTTCCGTACCCCGAGGTCGGGCGGCTGGCGGCCCTGATCCTTGCCTTCGGTGTCGCCGTTCAGGTGTGGCGCATGGTGCAGCGCTACGCGCCCTGGTGGCGGCGCGTGACTCCGTGGGTGGTGCTGACCAACCTGGCCCTGATCGGGGCGATCGCGGTGCTTCAGCCGCTGGCACGGCGAGCGGGGGAACGCCGCGTGACGGCAGCGCTCCCCGCCGCGCCGGCGGGAGCGCCGAACGTTCTGCTGATCATCCTCGACACCGTGCGCGCGGCGAGCCTTTCGCTCTACGGGTTTCCGTACCCCACCTCGCCTCACCTGTCCGCGCTGGCGACCGGCGGCGTCACCTTTGATCAGGCCTACGCGCCGGCACCGTGGACGCTGCCCTCGCACGCCAGCTACCTCACCGGTCGCTGGCCGTTCGAGCTGACGGCTGACTGGACCGTGCCACTCGACGGCAAGACACCAGTGATCACCGAGGCCTTTCGCGCCCGCGGGTATCACACGGCCGCCATCGTCGCGAATCACGACTACACGGCGTTCGACTCGGGACTGGCGCGAGGGTTCACGCACTTCGAGGACTACCTGGTGAGCTGGCCGCAGCTCATCCACAGCACGTCGTATACACAGACCGCGGCGGTGCGTCGCGTGATGAACGCCGACGAACTCTCGGATCTGTTCAAGGCTGTTCGCACGCTCGATCTCTCGATCGACCCCAAGCACCACGGAGACGAACGGCGCGCCGGAAGTGTGACCGGGGCCTTCCTCGACTGGCAGCGCGCGCATGGCGACCGCCCGTTCTTTGCGATGCTCAACTACTTCGATGCCCACCTCGGGTACTACGCGCCGCCCGGGTTCCCGCGCATCGAGTCGCCCAGGGCCGGGCGCTATCACACCGCGATCTCCTGGATCGACGCCAACCTCGATCGCCTCTTCACGGAGCTCGGTGCACGCGGCGTGCTCGACAACACCGTGGTGATCGTGACGTCGGACCACGGTGAGCTGTTCAACGAGCACGGCCTGTCGGGGCACGCGAACAATCTCTACCGCAACGTGCTGCACGTGCCGCTCGTCGTGCGATACCCGGCGCGCGTGCCGGCCGGCGTTCGCGTCCCATGGCCCATCTCGCTGCGGGACCTCGCCGCCACGATCGCCGACCTGGCCGCGCTGCCCGGTTCGGTCGTCCCCGGCACGTCGCTGCGCGCCGCCTGGGAGGGAGACACCACGCGCCTGAGCCCGGTGCTGGCGCACGTCAGCCGCGCGCCTAACGTGGACGCGAGCTTCCCCACCGCGCGGGGCGACCTCACCACCCTGATCGACGACGAACGACACTACATCCGCAACTTCGGCGGTGGTGAGGAGCTCTTCGCCTGGCGGCGAGACTCGCTCGAACTGTCGGACCTCGCGACGACCTCGCCCGCCGAGCGCGCGTCCTACCGTGCCCGGCTCGAACGACTGACCGGGCGCCGGTAGCCCGCGCCCCGGGTCCGCGCCCGAATCGCCGCGGCCGACGGCCTCACGTCGTGAAGGGCTGCGGACCTTACCCCACGTCGCGCCGTCACGCACTTTCTCCGTCCCCTCCTGCAACGTTGTCGCCATGCGTATTGCCCGCTCTCGCTTTCTCGCGCTCGCCCTCGCGTGCGCTGCCTGTGCGGCCCCAGCCGAGAAGGCCGACACCTCGGCGGTCGCCGCGCCGGCCCCCGAAGCCACGTCACTGCGCGGTGCACCGCTCTTTCCACGCACCATGCCGAGCGATACCCGGGCGCGCCTCGACAGCAACCTCGCGATCGCCAGGGCCTCGTTCGATCGGGCACCGGACAACGCCGACTCGATCATCTGGTACGGCCGCCGGCTGGCCTACGTGGAGCGCTACCAGGATGCGATCCGCACGTTCAGCGACGGCATCGCGCGCCACCCCGGCGACGCGCGGCTCTATCGCCATCGCGGCCATCGCTACATCACCGTGCGTGAGTTCGACAAGGCCATCGGCGACCTGGAAAAGGCCGCGGAACTCGTGAAGGGCGTGCCCGACTCGACCGAACCCGACGGCGCGCCCAATGCGCGCAACATCCCTACCAGCACGCAGCAGGGCAACATCTGGTATCATCTTGCGCTCGCATATTACCTCAAGGCCGATTACGCGAAGTCGCTCGCCGCGTGGCAGGAAGCCATGAAGCTCGCCACCAACGATGACACGCGAGTCGCCGTGAGCGACTGGACGTACATGACCCTGCGCAAGCTCGGCCGCGACGGCGAAGCAAAGACGCTGCTGGCGAGCATCACGCCGCGCATGGACATCATCGAGAACACCGCGTACTACCGCCGACTGCTGCTCTACAAGGGCCAGTTCTCCGTGGATTCGCTGCTCGACCCCGCCAGCGCCGACGAGCTGCAGTTCGTGACGCAGGGCTACGGCGTCGCCAACTGGTACCTGACCAACGGCGACAGCGCGAAGGGGAATGCGATCCTCGATCGCGTGCTGGCGAGCAACTACTGGGCAGCGTTCGGCTTCATTGCCGCGGAAGCCGACGTGGCCCGGCGCGGACGATAGCGGCGGCGTCACCCGCGGGCCGCAGGGATCATCGATCGCGTTCGACTCCTCGAGTCCCGCGGCATCGCCTGGTTGACATTCTACCCAACACGGTGAATCCTCTCAGGTAGAAAGCCTACTAGAGAACGACACCGGTAGAATGCCGACACGCAGCGACGCCAACGAACGCGATTCCCTGCTCCAGGGAACGCTCGACCTCCTCATCCTCAGGATCCTCGAGCTGGGGCCGCACCACGGTCACGGCATCACCATCGCGATCCTCGCGCGATCGGGCGAGACGCTCATCGTCGATCATGGATCGCTGTACCCCGCGCTGCAGCGCCTCGAGCAGCGCGGATGGATCAAGGGCGACTGGGGCACGTCGGAGAACAATCGACGCGCGCGCTTCTATTCGCTCACGGCGAGCGGGCGCCGCCGGTTTGCGCTCGAGACCTCTCGCTGGAACCGTCTCGTCGACTCCATCGCCCGCGTCATGGAACCGGGCCCCACGCCGGAGAAGGCCTGATGTTCGGACGCCGATCCCAGGACGACTTCGAGGACGAGATTCGCTCGCACCTCGCGCTGGAGGCCGAACGATTGCGGCGCCGGGGCATGTCGCCGCCCGACGCTGAACGCGCCGCACGACGTGCGTTCGGCAACATCGGTGTTGCCGAAGATCGCTTCTACCAGGCGCAGCGGTTCTCGTGGCTGCAGGACGCGGGGCGTGATGTGCGGCACGCGTGGCGCGCGCTCCGGCGCCACCCCGTGTTCCTCCTGACGACGGTTGGCACGCTGGCCCTCGCCATGGGCGCCGTCACCGGGATGTCCAGTGTGGTGAAGGCCGTGTTGTTCGAACCGCTGCCGTTTCCGGCACCCGACCGCCTCGTCTCGGTGTCCGGTGTGTCGCCGGGCTCGGACTTGCCGGAGCGGTTCGACCCCGGTGCGGAGTTCTACCTGCAGTACAAGGAGCGATCGGCGCTGATCGACGGCATCTTCACGGGCCAGCGGGGTTCCTCCACGTTCAGGACCGGCGACCGCGTGGAGCGCATCGAGATGGCGTGGCCGTCCAACGACATGTACTCCACGCTCGGCGTGCGGCCCGCGATCGGCCGGCTCCCGGTTCCGGAAGACGGCGATGCGGCCGTATTGATCAGCGATCAGCTCTGGAGCAGCTGGTTCGGACGCGATTCGTCGGTCATCGGCAAGTCGTTCTTTGTCTCGGACAGCATGAAGCAGGTCATCGGGATCATGCCCCCGGACTTCCGGTTCCCGTCCGACAACACGATGCTGTGGATCTCGGGCGAAGTGCGTTCCGAGGACATCCGGCTCGGCCGGTTCGACCGGCCGGTGTTTGCGCGGCTCAAAGCCGGCGTCACACCCGGCCAGCTCGCCAATGAACTGACGCGCATCGCCCGCGAAGTCCCGGAGCGCTTTGGCGGCACCCCGGCGTTTGGCCGCATCGTACAGAACCATCGAGCCTTCGTGGAGCCGGTTCTCGACCGCATGGTCGGACCTGCCGTGCGCACCTCGCTCTGGCTGCTCCTGGGTTCCGTGTCTGTCGTGCTGCTGATCGCCTGTGCGAACGTGGCGAACCTCTTCCTCGTGCGTGCCGAGGGGCGCGCGCGCGACATGGCGCTGCGACGGGCGATTGGCGCCACGCGTTCGAGGCTCGTCAGACTTCAACTGGCCGAATCGGCGCTCGTGGCCATGGCTGGTGGAGTCCTGGCCATCGTCATCAGCCGCGTGTCGCTCCCGCTTTTCCTGCATGCGGCGCCCGAAGGCATCCCGCGGCTCGCTGTGACGGGCATCGATGCGTGGGCGATCATCACCACGCTCGGCGTGGCGATGCTCGTCGCGTTGACCTGTGGCCTCGTACCCGCGTTGCGCGCTTCCGCGCCGGACCTGCGACGATTGCGCGACGGTGGTCGCGGGGCGACCGGCGGTCGTCGCTGGGGCCGCGACCTGCTCGTCATCGGCCAGACCGCCCTCGCGCTCGTCCTGCTCATCGGCTCGGCGCTTCTGATGCAGAGCTTTGACCGGCTGCGACGTGTGGATCCGGGCTACCAGACGGCGAACCTGTACACCTTCCAGTTTGCGCCGGACCAGCCGGCGCTCAACGATGGACCTGCGCGCCGCTGGGGCGAACTGCACTCGAACGTGATGGACCGCCTGCGAGCCCTGCCGGGTGTGAGCGCCGTCGGCGCCGTGAACAACCTGCCACTCGACGAGTCGACGCCGAGCGCCCGTGTCCAGATCGAGCGAGACGGCGCCGAGGTGGAGGGCCCGCTGATCAAGGCCAACTTCAGCGGAGGCGACTACTTCACGGCCGTCGGCGTCGAGTTGCTGCAGGGTCGTGTGTTCACGCGCGATGAGCTCCAGGTTCCACACAGCAACGTCGTGGTCAGCCGGTCAGCGGCCCTGAAGCTCTGGCCTGGTCGCGACGCCATCGGTCAACGCCTGAGGCCGGAGTTTGACCGAAGGCAGTCATGGTTCACGGTCGTGGGGGTCGTCGACGATGTGAAGCAGGAAGACTGGCGCGGTGCCGGTGACGTGAACGTCTATTTCGGCCTGATCGGATCGTCCGATTCCAGTTGGTCCATGTCCTCGCCGGCGTACGTGGTGAAGTCGTCGCGCGCCGAGGCGCTTCGTGAGGAGGTGCGTGCCATCGTGCACTCCGTGGCGCCGGAGGCACCCGTCTACCGGGAATACACCCTGGACTATCTCGCTCGCCGTTCGATGATCGAGCTCTCCTTCACGATGCTCACGCTGGGCGTGGTGTCGGCGCTGGCTCTGCTGCTCGGCGCGATCGGACTTTACGGCGTGCTGTCATACGTGGTGGCCGAGCGCACGCGGGAAATCGGCGTTCGCATGGCGCTCGGCGCCACCGCGAAGGCCGTGCGACGTCAGGTCGTGTCGCAGGGCGTGCGGGTCGTACTCGTCGGCGTCGCCATCGGCCTCGGCGCGGCGGCGTCCTCAACACACCTGATGCAGGCCCTGCTCTACGGGATCAGCGCCGTCGATCCCCTGGTGTTCGCCACGATGGCGGCGGTGATGGTGCTCATCGGGGTCGCGGCGAGCTACCTGCCAGCGCGCCGGGCAAGCGGCGTGGACCCGATGGTTTCGCTACGCAACGACTGACGGGGACGGCGATCCGACGGCGGCGGTCCCCGCGCACGCTGCGCAGCGCCGCCGTCGAGCCGGCTCCGATCACTGTCGCGTGAAGCGGAGGTGCCTGACGCGGCCGGCTTCCACCACGAACCCCGTGATACGCCCGCGCGCATCACGCTGCATCTCGATGACCGTGCCGGCGCGCGTGAACCCATCGCGGAACGCTGGTTCCAGCACGCCCTGTCGCCGGTTGTTGGTGTACATGACGAGCTGGCCGCGTTCCACGCGCCAGGTGTGCGTGGCCTCGACTTCCTCGCTTCGGTAGTCGCCGGTGTATTCCGCGAGCGCAGCCGCGGGCAGCGACACGCTGTCGGCCCGCGTGTACGTCGTTGCTTCGGTCGCCGTCCGGACGATCATGCGTTTGGGGCCGGTGGCATCGCCGTCGAACACGATTTCGGTGCCCGGACCGGCGCGAAAACGATCGCCGCCCAGCGGCTCCATTCGGGTGCGTTCACCGGCGACGGAGAAGAGCGTGTCCCCGGAGAGACGCGTGCGGCGCACCTCGCCGCGCTCGACGTTCCGCCACACGCCCGCGTAGGCGCGCATGCCGCCAGGCAGCGCACGGGTCGGCATCTGCGCGAGCGCGGTCGTCCAGAGGAGCGCGCTGTCGGGCTGCATCTGGCTGCCGAGGTAGATGCCGGCCACCTTGCGCGCGAGGGAATCGGGGCCCGACGTCGTGAGATTGCAGAACGTCGCCACGGCGGAGCGCTGGTCGGGGAACCGCAGGAAGTGTCCGCGATAGCCGGCCCAGCTCCCCCCGTGCGAGACGACGCGAAGCCCGCGCAGCGTGCCGACGCTCAGGCCGACCGCGTACGCCGAGTTGGCGCCCGAGGTCGCGGGCGACCCGTCGCTGAGCGCGGTGGCCGTCGTCATGGTCGCGAGGATCTCGCGCCCGCCAATGGTGGCGCGGTCGTAGTTGTCGAGCCAGCGGCCGAAGTCCTCGACGCTCGTGTGGACCGCGCCCGCGCCGACGATGGCGCCATCGTACGTCGAACGCGCGACCCGGAACCCGCCGCCGGGGCGCGGCGCATAGCCCTCGGCGCCGTTCGCGATGATCGTCGTCACGTCATCGTGGTATCACGTGTCAAGCATGCCTAACGGCTTGAAGATGCGCTCGTCGGCGAACTGGGCGAGCGTCTTGCCGGTGAGCCGATAGACGATCTGCGCGGCGAGGATCCACCCCGAGTTGGTGTACAGGTAGCGCGCGCCCGGTTCGTAGTTCGTCTCCGCCGAGCGGGTGATCACGCGCAGTGCGTCGAGCGTATCTCCGGCGAACGTTCGTCCGGTCTGCCCCATCATCACGTAGAGATCGCGCAATCCGCTCGTTTGGCTCAATGCGCGTCGGATCGTGACGCGGTCCGCGTACGCCGGCATCTCGGGGATGTATTTCCGGATCGGGTCGTCGATGGACAGCTTCCCGTCCTTCTGCAGCAGGAGGATGGCCATGGCCGTGAACTGCTTGGAGATCGACCCGACGTCGAGCACCGATCGAGGCGACAGGGCCACGCCGTGTTCGAGGCTGGCCATCCCGTAGCCACGACCATACACCAGCTTCCCGTCCTGATAGACACCGAGTGCACATCCCGGGGAGTTGGTGCGATCGAAGGCGGCAAACACGCTGTCGACCGACCGTGCGCGTGCGTCGACCGGTCCGATGATGTGCTGGGCGCGAATGACGTTCGGTGTGGCCAACGCGGACACGAGAACGAGACAGCGGAGTGGACGATGCATGGCGCGGCGAGGCTGAGGGGATCGTCGGCCGATGAAAGTGCCCCGTCGACGCCCAAAGGCGCCACCCTCGCGAACGTCGGCCGGTGACAGTCCCTCGATCCCTCCGGCGCCCGTCATGCCACGAATCAGCGCGGGATCAAACAGAACGGCGGGACGACGCACCGTGCGTCATCCCGCCGTAGATCCGCGCGGTCGACTAACTGGAGTGCGTCAGCAGTCGCTCGGCCTCGAGCCAGTCCGCGACCGGATCACCAGGCCCGCGACGGTGCTGCGAGAGCGAGAAGGCCTTTCGACGGATCTCGTCTTCGGTAGGGCGACGCTTGGCCGGCATGTCGACGACCGGGCTCGCCGGGGCCGCTGCCTTCTCGGCGACCACGGGCACCGCGATCACCGGCGCCGCGTCGGCAACGACGGGCTTCGCGGCGGCAGCGCGCTTTGCCTTCGGTGCGGCCGCAGCCTTCTTTGGGGTCGTCACGATCGCGTCAGCGGGCTTCGCAGCCACTGCCTTCGTCTCCTTGCTGGCCGTGGCTTTCGTATCCTTGTCCTTGCTGGCAGGCGTGCGCTTTCTAGCGGGCATGGGAACGTTGGTCTGGTAAGGGGGGCCGTGCAGTGCTGCGTGCGGCGCGTCGGCGCTCGGCAAGTGATCGGCAGCGCCTGAAAGCTAACCAATCGCCGCCTGAAACCGAACGCGGCCGTACGTGTGATGCCCAGTGATTGGCGCGTGGGGGGAACTCCTCGCCCCGTGTCCGCTTCTCCCCGACCGCGGCAGCCCCCAGGGGCGCGCCGGTGTCTGAACTCCACAAGAATCCGCAAGCCGGGCCGCCAGGCCGGGATCAGGTTTCCGGTTCCTCCAGACCAAACCACCATGCGCACCGTCGCCATCCTGCTTGCCACGCTCGCCCTGGCCGCGCCCGCAGCCGCACAGAGTGCACCGCGCGTTGCCACGACGCTTCCCGCCGACGAACTGAAGGCGCTGGACCAACTGCGAAAGGACGTCTGGGTCAACTGGTTCGCCGGAGACACGCTGGCTCTCCGCCGAGTCCTCGGCCCGGAACTCGTCGCGATCTCACCCGATGAGCCGCACTGGCAGTCCCTCCCGCAGTCGCTGGCTGGCGCGGCCGGTTACAAGGCGAGTGGTGGCCGGCTCCTGTCGGTGACCTTCGACTCCACGACGGTTCATCGATTTGGTGACGTGGTGGTGATGTTTTCGCACTATGCGCTGGCGATGGAGAACGGGGGCACGCGGGCAACACAGCGGGGACTCGCCACCGAGGTGTTTGTGAAGCACAACGGTCGCTGGGTCCACACGTCGTGGCATCTCGATGCGCGAGGATGACGTCACACCGGTGAGCGGGTCGGGGAATGTGCGCTGGCGTTGAGCGGGGTTGGGCGGCATTGTCACGCGCGCTCTCCTGTCCACCAGCCCACGTACCGTGCTCACCAAGTCCGAGTTCATCGCCGGTGCCCAGTGCCATCGCCTGCTCTGGTGGCGGCGGCACGAGCCTGGTGCCGTTGAGCTGCAGCCCGACCGTGTGCTGCAGGATCTGTTCGACCAGGGCAATCTGGTCGGTGCGCTGGCGCGCGAGCGATTCCCCGGCGGCGTGCTCATCCCGCATCAGCGTTCGCGTGCGGAACGCGTGCGCCAGACCGCCGAGGTGATCGCGGCCGGCGCGACGGTGATCTTCGAGGCGTCGTTTCTCTTCGAAGGCACCTTTGTCGCTTGCGACGTGATCGTGCGCGAACCGGAGGGGTGGCGGCTGATCGAGGTGAAGTCGTCGACGCGCCGCAAGGACGAGCACATCGTGGATCTCGCCGTGCAGGCGCACGTACTCACGCAGAGCGGGTTGCCGGTCTCCCGTATCGAGGTGATGCACCTGAACAGCGAGTTCCGCCACCCGGCCACCAACGACCTGTTTGCATCGACGTCGGTCACCGACGAAGTGCGCGTGTGGCAGCCGCGCGTGCCTGACGAGATCCAGCGACAACTCGTCGTGCTCGAGGGCGCGCTGCCCGACGTCCCGATCGGGTTGCACTGCACCGAACCGTGGGAGTGCGTCTTTGCCTCGCGCTGCTGGCCGGAGGACGAGCGCCACATCTCCAACCTGTACCTCGTGGGTCCCAAGCGCGCGGCGCAATACATGGCGCAGGGGATCCATCGCATCGACCAGCTGCCACCGACCGAGCGGCTGTCATTCACGGCGCGCCGGCAGCTCCGGTCCATGGCGAGTGGCGAGCGCATCGTGGAGTCGACGCTCGGCGCCGCGCTTCGCGTGCTCGACGCCGAGCCCATCGGCTTCCTCGACTTCGAGACGATTGCGCGCGCAGTCCCGGTGTGGGACGCGATGGCACCGTGGGGCATGGCGGCGGCGCAGTTCAGCTACCATGAGTCTCAGCCTGGCGGCGGGTACCGCCACCAGGAGCACCTCGCCGAAGGCCCCGAGGACGCACGGCCGCTGGTCGCCCAGCGGCTCGTCGAGGCCACCCGCGGCGCGGCGAAGGTCGTCACGTATTCGTCCTTCGAGAAGACGCGCATCAGGGCCCTGCGCGAGACGGTTCCCTCACTGGCGGGCGAACTGACGGCCCTCGAGGGCAAGCTCGTTGACCTGCTGCCGATCGTTCGGGACCATGTGTACCATCCGCGGTTTCTCGGGTCGTTCAGCCTCAAGCACGTGTTGCCGGCGCTCGTCCCGGAGCTGTCGTACAGCGATCTGGTGATCGTCGACGGTCGCGTGGCGAGCGTCGAGATTGCGCGCCTTCTGTTCGTCGCCGATCGAATCCCGGCCGCCGAGCGTGATCACGTGCGGCATGACCTGCTGGAGTACTGCAAGCGCGATACGTGGGCGATGGTACGCCTGCTGGAAGTCCTGCGAGGGCTGGCGAGCCAGGACGGGCGTCCGTAGGTTCGCTGGCAGTCTGAGCCGCGTGCGGGTGCCAATGAGTCACGACGGACCGAACACGTCGCATGTGGGTGCGACCGGCGCCGCGCCGCCGCCGGCGCTGTACCTCTCCTGTTTCTCCGGCCCGGACGCGGGCAAGCGCGTGGCACTCGCGGGCAGCGTCCTCTCGATCGGCAGCGCGCCAACCAACAACATCCTGAGCGACGATCCCGACGTCGCGGCCCGGCACGCGGTGATTGCGGCCGAGCGTGGAATGTTGTCGGTGGAGGGCGTGAGCGGCGCGATGGTGTTCATCGACGGTGTGCAGGTGCACGGCGAGGCCACCCTTGGTCGCGGGCAGCAGCTGCGCGTGGGTCGATCGCTCTGGCGCCTCACCAACGCGCGCGGCGAGTTGCCACCGGAGTCCGGGTTCTTCTCGAAGTGGAGTGCGCGGGTGTCGGCGGCGGCGGGGCTCGAGCGCATCCAGGGATTCAGCGCCGGCGACCTCTTCTCCGACGTGTTCACGAAGCGCTCCGACGAGGAGATCGAGGCGTATTTCGTCTCCGGCACGCCGGCGACCACGCCCGACCTCATGACGGTCGGGACCGACTGGCCGAGGCCGTGGGCCTTCGCGCGCATCTTCCTGCTTAGCGTGGCGGCGTACTTTCTGCTGGCCTACGGCTTTCGCGAGTTTGGCAATACGTACTTCCTGCCCGGCATCATGGTAGTCGGGTCGCTCGCGTTTCCGCTGACGATCCTGATCTTCTTCTACGAGATGAACGTCCCGCGGAACGTCTCGCTCCTCTTCCTGCTCAAGTGGCTCGTGTTCGGCGGGGTCCTCTCGCTGCTCGCCGCACTCTTCGGCTTTCGTGTATCGAACCTCTCGTCATGGCTCGGCGCCATGTCGGCGGGCATCGTGGAGGAATCGGCCAAGCTCGTGGCGCTGCTGCTCGTTGCCCGCAACCTGCGCTATCGCTGGACGCTCAACGGCCTCCTCATCGGCGCAGCGGTGGGCACCGGGTTCTCGATCTTCGAGACCATGGGCTACGTCTTCGTCCAGGGATTCCTGCGCGGGGGCCAGGAGGGGATGTTCCAGATCATCACGCGACGCGGGTGGCTCAACCTGCTCGGCGATCATTCGCTCTGGACCGGACTGGTCGGCGCCGCACTGTGGCGCGTGCGCGGTGACGCTCCCCTCCGCTTCGACATGCTGACCGATCCGCGCTTCCTCCGCGTCTTTGGCCTGGTCGTCGCGCTGCACATGGTGAACAACATGCCGGTGCAGGTGCCGTTCTTCGGCAAGTACCTGCTGATCGGGTTCGTGGCCTGGGCCGGGATCCTGTCGTTCATCCAGTACGGCCTGCGGGAAGTCCGCTCAGCGCAGGCATCCCACGCCGCGTGAGGCGCCCCGCCCTCGTGGCGGGCGCCTCCAGCCGGGCCTACTTCCTGCTGCGTGTCTTTGGGGGTGCCTCGATCCGCGCGGCGCGCGCCAGTTCCTTCTCGATGCGCACCACGCGTTCCACCTGTCCCTTGGCGGGAAAACGCTCGTAAAAGCCTTCGGTGCGGAAGGCCCGCGCGAGCTCACCCCAGGGCGCGAGGCGTCGCGTCCACCGCGCCACGCGATCGAGCGCGGGCTCCGCGTCGGTGGCCGCAAGGTCGGCACAGACGCGAAGCATCGCCTTCAGCGTGACCGACGACGTCACGAAGTGGTCGCTGCTCCCCCAGGCCTCGCCCCACGCCTTCTCCGCCGCCTTGAAGAAGTCGCGCACCACGCCATAGAACCGCTCGGCGTGCTTGCGATCCGTGCCCGTGCGCTCGATGCGCTTCCAGTCCGACGCCACCCAGCGGTGGATCTCGTTGAACAGCTCGGCCTGCAGGATCCACTTCTGCTGCTGGCTGCGCCCGCCGAGCCGGTTGATCCGGTACTGCAGGGGGCTGTCGTCGGCGCTGTAGAGCATGTCGACCACGCGCGCGGCAAACTTCTTGTCGGCCGACACATACGACACACGCTCGTAGAGATCGACGAGGTGACTCTTGTTGATGCGCGTCGGCGTCGAGTTGATGATCACGAACATCTCGGCGGCAAAGTTCTCCTGCTTGCCGTCGAAGATCACGCAGGGCACGTGGATCGAGGCCGCTTCCCTCGGGTGCGAATGCAGGTAGAACTGGAGCGCCGCGAGCCGGTGCTGGCCGTCGATCACGAGAAACTTGCCGGATGGCTCCTGCAGGTTGCCGACGTTTTCGTACTGACCCAGGCGATCGAACGCGAGCCGCTCGTGGGTGAAGAGCAGGATCGCGGCGGGGATCGGGGGCTGGCTCTCCGCCGTCTCGTAGAAGTTGCGGATCGCGCTCACCTTGGACTTGGACATCTGGCGCTGGAACGCAGCGTCCGAGCGCTCGACGCGTGAGATGAAGGACGCGATCTCGTCTTCGTGCGCCGGTGGCTTGTCCGGGGCGATCTGCTCGCCATCCCCATAGAACCGGCTGATGAACCGGACCTTCGCGAGGAGATCTTCGGCCGGATAGGCCACGAAGTAGTAGACGCTGTCCTTCTGCCGCACCTGGGTCGCAAGCACTAGTGAGCCCCTCCCGCAAAGGTGATCGCCCGCCTGACGCGCCACGGCTGTCCTGTCAGGCTAACGGCCCTTCAAGGACGGAGGCAAGGCGTCTCGACCCGGATCGCTGACATCGGCCCTGCCGATCGATCCGGATTCAGTGCGCCCGAAGCCCGCCGACGTCACCGGTGCCCTCCGTGGTCGCCGCTTCTGTCCCTCCGCGGCTCGCCCACTCGTCCAGCCGCTGCCGCACTGCGTCGCGCATCGAAGCCGGCGAGAGTACCTCGGCTTCCGCCCCGTATTGCAGCACGTGGCGCAGCCCCCACGCCACGTCGGCGAGAGGATGATCGAGGACGAGCGAGCCATCCGGCTCCACTTCACGGCCCTCGCGCTCGGCGATCCACCGCGCGACCTGCGGCGAATAGCGCACGCGCATCGTCGCGTGAGGGGCGTCCTCGAGCAGTGCGCGATGCGACGACAGCAGACCGTCCAGCTCAATGCCGTCGTCGCGGCTGAACGTTTCACGCAGCCCCTCGATCGACTCGATGCGATCGAGCCGAAACACGCGAACGTCGTGCTCGGCCTCGCACCACGCGACGACATACAGCATGCCGCTCGCGTGCACGAGGCCGTAGGGATGCACGGTGCGATCCCGTGCCGTGGTGCTTCCGGAGCGACGGTAGCGGATCTGCACCTTTCGTCGTGCGCCGATGCTCGCGCGCAGTACGTCGAGTGCGGGCGCCGGTGCGTCGGGGGCCACGGCGAGGTCCGGCAGCATACCCGGCATGGGCTCGTTGGGCAGCTTCATGATGACATCGCGGAGCCGCTCGCGTGCCGCGATGACGGGCGCGCGCTCGTCCGGCGGGCGGCGTGATTGCAGCACCGCGAGCCCAAGCTCGAGGGCGCAGAGTTCCGGGATCGTCAGGCGCATCGGGCGACGGAAGTGATTGGTCTCGGCGCTGACCCGATCCGCAGAAAGGAAGAGACGAACGCCCTCGATGAAGCCCCCGGGAACGTCGTAGCGATCGCCGAGCGAATGCAGGTCGCGTCGCAGTGTCTCCACCTCCGTTCCGAGCGCGGCGGCGAGCCGGGGAAGTGTGGTGGTCCCCGCGGTGAGGTGCGGGATCGCATGCAGGATGCGTGAGAGCTGGCCGGCGGCGGTGGCGGCGTTCCAGGTGTCGCCCGGGAGCGTGGGCGGGGCCGGCTTTGACGGCTCGGTGTTGGTGGGCGCGCGATGGTAGAGCGCACGCGTCGCGCGCACGGTGTCGAGGACATCGTCGACCAGGATCGCCGGTGAACGCGGCACGACCGAGCCGGCGAAGGAGAGGATCCAGCGGACGAACGCATCTCGCCGGCGCACGCGGAACCGGCGCTGCGCTGGCGCGCCGTCGACCGGTTCACCGAGCGCGCGGGCGGCCATGGGCGGCCCGGACTCGTCCAGGAACTCGACCACGGCCACTTCGTCTTCGGCGTCGCCCAGCTCCCACGCCTGACGAGCGCGGGCCAGGTCGCGCACGTCAAAGCCGTCCGGCACCACGAAGTCCGCACCCGGCAGCTTGTCGTTGGGTGCCATGACGTCGGCCATGCGGCTGACGCGAAACGTGCGGCGTGCGTCGCGCTGGCGATCGTGGCCCGTGACGTACCAGTGCCCATTGACGAAGAACAGCCCGAACGGTGCGAGTTCGCGCTCGGCGACTTCGCCGGACGCGAGGTGGCGGTAGGTGAACCGCACGACCTTGCGCCGCTGGACCGCGTCGCCGAGGCGCGCGAAGGTGGTAGCGTCGGCGCGGGTGCGCACGGGCAGGTGGTGCGCCTCGCCATCGGGTTGCGCGACGTCCACTGGCAGGTCGATCGCCAGCTTGCGGACCGCGGCTGCTGCGGTGCTGACCAGCACCGGGTCGCCCGAGGCGCGCACGATGGCCACGCCTTCGACCACGGCTTGCAGTTCATCCGGGGTGAACGTCAGGGTGGCGAGCGCGGCGTACCCCCAGCGGTCGTTCCGCCGCGGCGTGGCTCGCCGTCCGGGCATCGCCAGGCACAGGTACGGCAGGTAGAAGTCCGTTGGGCGGAGCAGGTAGCGCGACTCCACGCCATCGTCGTCGGCCACCGATTGCAGCGGGATCCCGAGGCGTCGCAGCTCGTCCTTGTCGCGTTCGAACGTGCGCTTGATCGAGTCGAGCGCCGTGCGGCGCTTGCGTTCGTCGAGGCGCTCGGCCAGGCGGAGCTTTTCCTGATATTCCGGTACCCCTCGCGCCAGGTCCTCGAAGGAGGCCGGAAGGCGGCGGGACAGGAGTTCGGCGACGAGGTCGATCCAGCGCTGGAGCTTGGCCATTTCAGGAATCTTGCCTTGGGGTCCGACAGCGGGCTAAGGGCCCTGCATCCACCGCGCGCAGGTCACGGTGGCGTGTTGCAGGTGGCGGCGCTGGCAGTCCCGCGCGTCGTAGACGGCGCCGAGGTAGCCCAGCCAGAGGCCGAGCAGGAAGGCGACGAAGCTGGTCCAGTTGGTCGCTCGATCGAGGAATGCACGCATCACCACCTCCCGAGGCACTCGCGTGACGTCGGGAAGGTGCACTGGCCCTCTGACAGCCTCAGGCGCTGGCCGCCTCTGCGCGTGGTGAAGGCGCTAGTCGCGGAGGAAGCGAGCATTCGCGCTCGAACTGGTGGTTCCGTGGAGGCCGTCCGTTTTCGCGGATCTGGCGCAAATCGACATGGCTACTTGTTTCGTGCCATGTCGACTTATATCGTTGCCACATGAACCACACCGACCGCCATACCCTCGACCAGCTGGAGCAGCTCTCCGGCGTGCCCCCGCGCCAGATTCGCGAACTGGTGCGCCTGGGCGTCATCCCCGCGCCGTCCTCGCGTGGTCGCGGGGCCACCTATGGCACCGGACACGTCGAGCGGCTGCGCGCCTGGAGACGCCTCCGCGCCGACGCGCCGCCGGGGACGACCAACGAGCAACTCCGCGCCATGATCGATCGGCTCGCCGATCAGGGTCTGCTGCGGAGCATCGCCGAGGGGTCGGTGCCGTTCGCTCTGGTCGACGACGGACAGGTCGATGCCACCATCCACACTTCGGTCGCCGACCACGAGTATCCACCGCCGCTCATGGCGTCACGGCAGTCGGCGCCGCCGGCACGCGCCGCGCAGAACATCGACGCGTTGCAGTACCTCGCCTCGGTGCAACGCGCGACACCGTCACGCGTGCTGCTCAACCGGGGTCGACCGGAACCAACGGTCCAGGTGGATCTGCGCGAAGCACATCGCGCAGGCCCGGCGCTCGCCCTGCGGAGGCTGCGCGCCGCACTCGAACAGTACCTCGGCAGTGGCAGCACCTCAGCCCCGCGGGTCAACGCCGCGCGCTCGGAGATATGGCACCGCGTGACGGCGAATCGGGACATCGAGATCGCCGCGCGCGGCCCCCTGACGCCAGACGAAGTCCAGCTCCTCGAAACCATCGGCCAGCTGCTGCAGCAGGCCATTTACCACCAGGAGAGATGACGATGACGCGGATTGAAGACGGGATCGACACGCCGACCGGGCTGGGGTGCGCCCTCGAAGCCAACCAGGCAATTCGGGGCGTTCCACTGGCGGTGGAGTTCACCTTCCAGGCGCCGACGTCCAGCGAACAATCGCCGAACCTGCCGCTGAGCCTCGGACTCGCGATCGATCGTTCGGGGTCGATGGCCGGAGCCAAGCTTGGGGCTGCGCGCCACGCGGCCACCGGCGTGCTCGATGCCCTGAAGGATGGCGAACAGTTCGCCGCCACGGCGTTCGACAGCAGCGTGACCGACGTCTGCCCGAGCACGCCGGTCAATGCGCGTGTGCGTCGTGAGCTACGACCCCGTCTGGGCGCCATCGAACCCGGTGGTTCTACCGCCCTCTTCGATGGCTATGCGCGGGCCGCCGAACTGGTGGCGCTTGGCACCGACCCCCGCGAGCAGGACTCGTGGGTCGTGGTGCTCTCCGATGGCATGGGCAACCACGGGCTGCAGGATCCGGCGCAGATGCGACACCACGCTCGCGCGATCGCGCATCGCGGGATCCGGACCATCAGCATCGGCATTGGCCAGGACTACCAGGCCGCTCAGCTCACCGCGCTGTCCGACGGAGGGAGCGGCGCCTTCCACCATGCGTCGCAGCCTCAGGAGATCGTGGAGATCGTGCTCGGCGAGCTGAACGCCTTGAGGCAGGTCACCGTGCGCGACCTGCACCTCGACGTCACGGCTCACTCAGCGCACCGGTTTTCGCTGCTTGGAGGTGACGTGGTCGATGAGGGCACCACGGGGCGGGCACGCTTCGCCCGCGTCGGGTCGGGTCGCCGGGTGCAAGTGGTAGCGCTCATCTGGCCGCGCCTTCCCCGCGGTGTTGCGACGCTGGACGTGGCGGCGCGCTGGGAAGATGCGGAGCAGGGAGCGCGCGCGACCACGTTGCGGGTGAACACCCATGATGGACCCGTCGCGCGCAACCGCGAGCTGGCGCAGCGCGCAGCCCGACTCTGGCATGCAAGGATCCTCGCGACCGCGCTCGAAATGAACGAACGCGGCGACTACGACGCGGCCGCAAGCTACGTGCGACGGTGGGAACAGCGGTTCCTGCGCTACGTCGCAGGACTGGAAGGCATGGAGGAACTGGTCGACTCCCTCTCGGCCGTTGGCTCGCGTGTCAGGTCTTCGTGGGGCACCGTGGGCCATAAGGAAGTGTACGTGATGGCGCGCAAGGCGATGTCGTTCGACGATGAGATGCGGCCGAGCGCACCAGCGTCAGTTCGTGACGCGATGGAGCTGGACGCCGATCGATAGCCCTGAAGGCGCGAGCCGGACCGCACTCGGCCGCCTCGACCTGTCGCGCGCGAGCAGCCTCATGGCGCGACCCGGCAGAGGCGACCGAGCGTGGACGCGGCCCCATCGCTCTCGCCATGCAGGACGAGGACAGGTGACTGGCGCGGGAACGCGAAGCGGGACGCGACAGCGCTGACGGCGCCAGCGCTCGAAACGCTGGCGACGAACGCGTTGCGCAGGGAGTGGATTCCGGCGCATTCTGGGTGCACGCCTTCCTCGGAAGGGCCTGACCGCGGCGCATCGTGCGCAACTGTCGCGCGATCAGCCTGATCGATCGCGCGGTCCACCGTTGTCGCGATCCAGCAGCGCCAGCTCAAGGAACCGGCACAGGGCATTCGCGAGCTTCATCTGCCGAGGACTCGTACACTCAGGCTCGAACAGCGCGGGACTCGCCACCAGGATCGCCAGGCATCGCGCCCGCGACGTGGCCACGTTGAGCCGATTGGGACTGTACAGAAACTCCATGCCCCGCGGCGCGTCCTCGGGAATCGACGTGGCCATCGAGTAGATCACCACCGGCCGCTCCTGACCCTGGAACTTGTCCACCGTCCCCACGTGAACGCCGAGGGGATCGAGACGTTGCTGCAGTCTGGTGACCTGCGCGTTGTAGGGCGACACGACGAGCACGCCGGCGGTCGTGAGCGGATGTACCGCGCCCGTGCCGTCGGTCCAGGTGGCACCCTCCCGGGTCAGCCGGGCCACGAGATCGGCCACGACGTCGACTTCCTCGTCGGCGGCGTTCCGATTACCGGAGTGCCGCACCGGCACGACGACAAGTCCGCTGCCATCGAGCCCCCGGGTTCCGTTCAGGTGCTGCCCGTCGAGTCCGGGACGCGAACGCAGCGCGCTCTCGTAGAAGACCTCGGATGTAAAGGCGCACAGCTCGGGATGCAAGCGATGGGTCTCCGGGAGGAACATTCCCCGATTCGCAGGCATCACCGCCTCGCCGCCGAGCAGGTGTTCGAGGGCCGACACACCCACGCCGTCGGGATGGCTTCCCTGTGTAGGTTGCCGGAGTTGCTGCGGATCGCCCAGCAACACGACGGCGCGCGCGCCGCGTGAGACGGCGACGGCATTGGCGAGCGACAGCTGACCCGCCTCGTCGATGAAGAGCACGTCGACCGCCCCTTCGAACTCCTCGCGCGCCCACAGGAACGAAGTGCCGCCAAGCACGCGGACGCTGCCGGTTTCGAGCCAGTCGCGCGCCTCCGCGTAATCGTCGGTGACGTCGAGCCAGGCCGGCGGTGGCGCCGCGTCGGTCCGGTCCTTGTGGCCCATGCGGATCTGCTCACCACCGGGCGCCTTGTGAACGTCCTCCAGGACCTTGCGAATGACCTGGTGGCTGTTTGCCGTGACGCCAACGCGCTTGCCCGCGCGCACCAGCGCCACGATCATGCGTGCCGCGGTGAAGGTCTTGCCGGCACCGGGCGGCCCCTGGATGGCAAACACCTCGTCGTGGAGCGACACGGCCGTCGCGACGGCGTCCTCGACCGGATCGACGTTAGGCGCGGCGGGAGCGCCCGATGCTCCCGCGCGGCGTGACGCGGGCCCGCACGGAGCGCCGCCTTCCGGGAGAGCACTGCGGGTCTGCCGGGCGAGGAGCCTGTGTGCCGCGGCGTGTCGTCCTGCAGCCGGGAGCACGCCGGTGGTCGCCATGGCCTCGCCGATGGTGAAGAGAGCATCCTCCATGGTGGTCTGCTTCACGTGCGAGTGCGCAAACGCCGCCGTGGCATGGTGCCCGGCACGCTGCGGGCCCTTCTTCACGTCGATGGTGCCCGCATCGCGATCCACCGCGATCACCTCACCCCACGCCGATTCTCTGGAGTGAAGCTCGTCCCCGGGATCGACCTCGGAGTCCTGGGGCGGATACTCATACCGGTGGATCACGCTCTTCGTCGGCTTCCCGCTCTTGCCGGTCGCCGCGCCGAGGTCAGCCGCGAACCTCAGGCCACTCAATGCCTGTCGCTCCTCGAGGAGGTCTTCATCGGGGAGACTCCGGAGCCGGAAGTACTCCCACCAGGTCGCTTTGTCTTCGCGCCGGTGCCAGTCGAGCAGGTACGCCAGCAGCCATCGGGCCTGCTGCGCATCGTTGCGCCCTTCCGCCGGCAGCCCATCGAGCAAGCGGGCGCGTAGCGCCTCCACGCGCATCGCGCGTTCGTCCACCGCGGGTGGAGGTTCCGGCGACGCGGGCTGAGGGCGCACGATTGGAAGACCATCGGCGATGGCCGACGCACTCACGCCTTCGAGCCAGTCGCGCAGTCGCAGCGTGGAGAGGCAGTCGTCGCGATTGTACCTGCGCACGGCATCCAGTGTCTCGACCGGCAACACGTCGACGCAACCACGCTCGAGGCACGCCTCCACGGTGTGCAAGGCACGGTTCGCTCGTGCGAGATCCACGTCGCGGGTGAAACCGTACACCGGCTCCAGCGACTTGATGGAGTAGCGATCGACGCCGACCAACATCGCCTGACGTACGATCGCATACAGGTCGACGAAGCACTCACCGCGGAGCAGTGCGTCGAGTGCGGATTCCCGTGTGGCGTACCGACCGGCGAGCTTCTTGAACGCGGCGGGCTCGTACGGTGCGTAGTGGTACACATGCATCGCGGGCCACCGCTGCCGGCGCTCCATGATCACATCCAGCACCTGCTCGAACGCGGCGCGCTCCGCGGCGTCGTTCATGCCCCAGGCGGCGTGGTACGTCGGCGCCCCTCCATCGACGGTCACGAACCCAAAGAGGTACTCGCGACCTTTCTCCACCGCGTACGGATCACCCTCGAGATCGAGGAACACATCACCCTCACACGGCTCGGGAAGGCGATGGAGCCCCATCCCATCCTCGAGCGGCCGCAGGGTATGCAGTGGTGTGGAGCGACCGCGCGACTGCAGCTGAACCAGGGCCTGATCGCGCACGCGCTCGTACGCCGCGCGCGATCCCCGCGAGGGCCGAAACGGAATCGGGGTGGGGAGGGCGGCGAGCGCCGTCAGGGTCGTGACTTGCCGCGCCTCCAGTTCGCGACGCTGGTTGCGCGAGATTCCGGCCACGAGCGTGAGATGGTCATCGACTCTCCACTGCTCCCGGCACGTCTGCTGCCAGGGACAAACGAAGCAATGTTCCACGGGCTCGGGGTACGTCGCGAACGGCGCAGCACGGCTCGCGCTTTTCGCACGTTCACCCAACCCACGCGTCGCACCCAGGTCTGCCGACCGCGCGACGGCTTCCTCCGCCCTGATTCGGACGGCACGGAAGTACGCGGCGTAGTCGTTGACGCGGTAGGTCTCGACCGGGTGCAAGGGGTCGGGCGTGACCACGCGAAAGTGCTCGGGCTGCAGGCCCTGCGCGTCGGCGAGCAACTCGGAGTAGAGTCCGAGTTGCAGGATGGTCCCAGCCTTGGTTTCGCGGGCGAGCTTGGTGTCGGCGATTTCGTACGACCAGCCACCGAGGCGGCTGGGTCGCTCCACCCGCTGCAGCACGTCGGCCATTCCGTACCAACGATCGTTTCCGAGGCCCGCCTGCACGATGACATCGGCGCCGGCTTGCATCGCGGCGGTCGTCTGCGCCAGGCGGGCGTCGCGGTCATGGAACTGGATGTGGTTGAGGTCCACGACGCGCTGCCCCTTCGACTGCAGCGATGCGACGTAGGCGGCTTCGTGCGCCTTGCCTCGCGCGATGAGGATGTCAAGCAGCGGATCCTCGAACCGAGGAGGCCACGCGCGCTCCCCAAACGTCGCCGCGCGATCGAGGGCCGTGCGGTGACGGCACGAGAGAAAGTTCGCGAGATCGGTCGCACTGAGCACGACCTGGTCACCGAGGCGTTGCATGCTGCAGGAAATAAGTGGGGGGACCGACAGTCCGGCTCGTCCCGCTGCCGGAGCCATCCCTCCCGCTGCACGAGCCCGTCCAAGCCAGGACGCGGCCCGAGCACTGGCCACGTGGTGCGCACCCGCGGCCAGCACACCTCGCGTGCCAACCGTCCGTCGCCGGCGCCGATGAGGCCACGTGGAGGACGTGCGCAGCGTCATATGCCAGCCGATGCGATCAAGCTGACGTTCGTGTATGCTGCACCGTGCAGCGAGTTGTCGTGGACTTCGTGGACCCCACGCTCCGCGCCGGCGCCGGCAGCGCCCATCGTCGCCACGCCTCAGCGCCTGGCTCCTCGAGTTCGAACGTCGCGGCCCTCGTCAACATCCGGTCACGTCTGCACGTTTGTTGACTGACTGACTTACCGCCAGACATCATGCCCAACCGACTGCTTCTCGCCCTCGCGGCCGCCACGCTCGCGGCGCCGCCCATCGCCGCCCAGGCCAACCGTACCGCGGCACCCCCGCGTGACACCTCCGCACGCGAAGCCGCCACGCCGACCCGCGCGACGCCAAGTGCCGAGCCGGTCGTCACGCAGGGCTCGATCACGCTCCGCGGACAGCCGCTGCGCTACACGGCCCGCACCGGCATGATGCCGATCAAGGACGATCGTACCGGCATCGTCGAAGGCAACATCTTCTACGTCTACTATTCGAAGGACGGCGAAAACGCCTCACGGCGGCCGATCTCGTTCATCTTCAACGGCGGCCCTGGCTCGTCGACGGTGTGGCTCCACATGGGCGCCTTCGGGCCCCGGATGGTCAAGCTCAACGCCGACGGCAGCAACGCGCCGCCGCCCTACACATTCGAAGACAACCAGGCGACGCTGCTCGACCAGACGGACCTGGTGTTTCTCGACCCCGTGGGGACGGGCTACTCGCGGGCCACGCGGCCCGAGTATGGCCCGAAGTTCTGGGGCGTGGACGAAGACGTCCGCTCGGTGGGCGAGTTCATCCGGCTCTTTCTCGTGAAATACGAGCGCTGGGGTTCACCCAAGTTCATCGGCGGCGAAAGCTATGGCACGACGCGCGCCGCACACCTCTCGGGCTGGCTGATCGACAACGGTATCGCGCTCAACGGCGTGATGATGATCTCGGCGACGGCGTTTGCGCAGCAGGACGGTGACAGCCGCGCGCTCGCGTTCTTCCCGTCGTACGCCGCCGTGTCGTGGTACCACAAGCGACTCGCGCCCGACCTCCAGGCGCTGCCCGTCGCGAAGGTCGTGGAACAGGCCCAGGCGTTCGCCGACGGGCCGTACCTCATCGCGCTCCGCAAGGGCAATCGGCTCACGGCGACGGAGCGCCAGCAGGTGGTCGCCGAGTACTCCCGACTCACGGGGCTGGACAAGGCGTTCGTGGATCAGAATGACCTGCGCATCGACCTCTCGCGGTTCGACCACGAGCTCCTGCGGGACAAGGGCGTGATGGTGGGGCGGCTCGACGGCCGGTTCCTCGGCCACGCCTCGGACGCGGCCGCCGAGCGCAACGACTTCGATCCGAGCGAGGCGTCGATCCGCAACTCGTTCACGCCGGTGCTGAACGAGTTCATGCGCCGCGAACTCAACTACCGCAACGACGACATCTACTACATCCTCGGCGGCGGCATCGGCCCCTGGAACCGGCCCGCCAACCTCGAGGTCAAGGCCTCGCTGGAGAAAGCGTTCAACAAGAATCCGGCGATGAAGATGTACGTGGCGATGGGGTACTACGACACGGCGACCCCGTACTGGGGCGTGGAGTACACCCTGTCGCATCTCAAGGTGAGCCCCGAGGTGAGAAAGAACAACGTGCAGGTGGGGTACTTCGAGGCGGGGCACATGATGTACATCGATGCGCCGTCGATGAAGAAGCTTCGTGCCGACCTGCAGCGGTTCTACGACAGCTCGTTAGGTCGGACGACGACGCTTCCCTGACACCCTCATGCTGCGCCTGGGGGAGCTGCCGTAGGCGCGGATACAGATGAACCGGACGAAGCCGGTGTCCATCCGGTCGAGCTCAGCGGCGCGATGCCGATGATGGGCTGGCTGGCCACGTCGCGGGAGCCGTGTGGGTCCTGCGGGCACCGGCCACGGGCAGGGAGCACCTGGCCATCGACTGGGCTTCCGGCTGGGCGCCGTCGTGAGACGGCGCCTGGCTGACGAACCGCTCCTCGCTCCCCCCCCCCGATGCCGCACCCGAGTCGCCTGCACGGACGAGGGCGCAGGGTGCTCTCGCACAAATGCGTTCGGGCGACCAATCTTGTGTGGACGGATACGGTACGTCTTCGGGTGGGCTCCACGGTCGAGCTGCTGGTGGAAGTGTCGAACCGGGGGAAGTGGATGATGCCCTGCCACATCACCGAGCACCTGCGAGCCGGGATGACGGGGGTGTTCACGGTCGAGTGAGACGGGCTCACTCGACGCCACGGACGTGTCGGCCGCGACGAGCACCAGACCGCCGATCTCGTACTCGTGCGGTGTGACCTCGCGTCGGGCCCACGCGCGCTCCCCAACACGGTGACCGTCCTCAAGGCCGGGGTGTGGTGCGATGCGCAGAAGCTCCTCGCGTCGGTGCGGGGGTCTGGTGGGGATTCGATAGGTTTGCCTTGGCCCGTGCATCGGGTACGGGGCCGTCCAGTGAGGGAGAGACCATGAGCAGTTCGTTCCATCCGGAACTCAGGCGCGGAATGGCCGACCGCCTGGCCAGCCGGATCAAGGCGATGATTCGCGATGGCGGTTTTCAGCAAGGGGACCGGCTGCCCGCGATTCTCGAGATGGCGCGGCGTTTTGGCGTGGGCCACCCGACGATCCGCGAAGCGCTCAAGAAGCTGGAGACGACGGGCTGGGTGGAGATCCGGCACGGCTCCGGCGTGTACGTGCTCCGCAACGAAGACGTCCTGCTGGTGGCAAGTCCGGATTTCTCCGGCCAGGTGACGCGCAAGCTCCTGCTGGACCTGATCCGCACGCGCATGCTGCTCGAACCGCATGTGGTGGAGGGCGCCGCGCATCATGCCAAGCCCGAGGACATCGCGGAGATGCGGCGAGTGCTCGCCGAGGCCGGCGAGCACCTGGACGACGGCGTCGTGCAGCATGCCACCAACGCCCGGTTCCATCGATCGATTGCCGCCGCCTCGGGCAACGCGGTCTTCGCGCAACTGATCGACGTGCTGGTCGAGCTCTTCATTGAAGAACAACGACTGATCCTCGACCTGGTGTCGCGGGAGCGCCACCACGAGGAGCACCTCGGCATTCTCGCGGCGATCGAGGCACGGGACGGCGCGCTCGGGAAGGAGCGCATGCTGAGCCACCTTCGGGGCGTCGAAGACGCGCTGGAGCGACTCGGCCCACCACCCCCAGAGGTTGCCGGACAGACTTGACGGGACATGCCCGACAGCGTCGATCGGCTCGGCCGCCAAGATGCGGCGACGCCCGAGGCTACCTCCGAGACCTCGAACGCCGATAGCGTGTGCGGCGTAGTCAGCCATAGAGTTCAACCAGGGCGCGGACGCATCGTGAGGCGCGCGCGGCCCCCTGTTTTCGCACCACCTCCCCACGTCAGGAGCACGTCATGCGGCTCTCCGAAGTGATCCGGTCTCGCGCAATGGCGACCGTGGTCGTCCTGGTTCCCCTGGTCGTTGGCGGACAGGCGACGCGGCCGGCATCGCGAACCATCTCGCCCGCGCCAACCGCGCTGTTCAACCCTGACACGAGTCAGTTCAACGCGCTCAGGTGGCGCGAGATCGGCCCACCACGTGGTGGCCGGTCTCCGGCGGTCGGGGGCTCGCAGCAGCGCCCATACGAATACTGGATGGGCACGACCGGCGGTGGCGTCTACAAGACGACCGATGGCGGGATGAACTGGTCGCCAGCCAGCGATCGGTACTTCGGCGGAAGCATCGGAGCGCTCGCGGTCGACCAGCAGAACCCGGATGTGGTGTGGGTGGGTGGCGGCGAGACGGACATCCGCGGGAACGTGGCGGCCGGCGATGGCCTGTGGAAGACGAACGACGGCGGGCGCACCTGGCGACTGCTCGGCTTCAAGGATGAGCACATCTCGGCGATCCGCATCCATCCCACCAACGCCAGCGTGGCCTGGATCGGCGTGTTCGGCGATCCGTTCAAGTCGGGGCCGCGCGGCGTCTACAAGACCACGGACGGTGGACAGACCTTCAATCGCGTGCTCTACGTCAACGATTCGACCGGCGTCATCGACATCGCGATGGACCTGCAGAACCCCGAGGTCGTCTACGCGGCGATGTGGCAGGCCTGGCGTAAGCCGTGGGGCATGTCATCGGGCGGGATCCACTCGGGCATCTACAAGACAACAGATGGCGGGACCACGTGGGCCAACCTGCACAAGACCGCCCGCGGGCTCCCGCAAGGGATGATCGGCAAGATCGGAATTGCCGTATCGCCCGTGAAGCCGAGTCTCGTGTGGGCGCTGATCGAACACGACTCCGGCGGTGTGTACCGCTCGAGTGATGCCGGTCAGACGTGGTCCTACATCAATCGGGAGCGCAAGCTGCGACAGCGGGCGTGGTACTACTCGCACATCATCGCCGACACCCGGGACACCAACGTGGTGTACGGCCTCAACGTCGGCTTCTTCCGTTCGCGCGACGGTGGGCGGACGTTCCCGCAGGCCATCACCGTCCCGCACGGCGACAACCACGACCTGTGGATCGCCCCGGACAATCCGCAGCGCATGGTGCAGGGGAACGACGGTGGAGCGAACGTGAGCTACAACGGCGGGCAGACGTGGACCGATCAGGAGTTCCCGACGGCGCAGTTCTACCACATCTCCACGACCAACGAGTGGCCCTACAAGATCTGTGGCGCGCAGCAGGACAACTCGACGCTGTGCGGGCCGAGCCGGAAGGACGGCCAGATCGTGATGGCCGACTGGTATGACGCCGGCGGCTGCGAATCGGGGTACATCGCGGCGCACCCTCTGCGGCCGAACATCACGTTCGCCGGCTGCTACGGCGGCACGCTCGAGCGTCGCGACCGCGAGACGGGCTTCACGCGTGACGTCACCGTGTACCCGAGGAACCCGATGGGTCACTCGTCGGAGGACATCAAGATCCGGTTCAACTGGACGTTCCCGATCGTGTTCTCGCGCCACAACCCGAACGTGCTGTACGCCGCGGGTTCGCAGCTCTTCCGCTCGACGAACGAAGGCGAGAGCTGGACGGCGGCGTCGCCGGAACTGGCGCGGCGTGACCCGATGACGATGGGGCCGAGCGGCGGTCCGATCACCAAGGACCAGACGGGCGTGGAGACCTACGGAATCATCTTTGCCTTTGACGAATCGCCGGTGACGCCCGGACTGCTGTGGGCGGGCACGGACGACGGACTGATCTACATCAGCCGGAACAACGGCGCGCAGTGGACCAACGTCACGCCGCCCGACATTGGCGACTTTACGCGCGTTTCGATCATCGAGCCGTCGCGCTATGCCGCTGGCACGGCGTACGTTGCCGCCAACCGCTACGCGTTAGGCGACAAGACGCCGATCTTCTACCGTACGACGGACTACGGAAAGACCTGGACGAAGATCGTGAACGGCATCGCGCCCGACCACTTTGCGCGTGTGATCCGTGAAGACCCCGTGCGTCGCGGCCTGCTGTTCGCCGGCACCGAGCGCGGCGTGTACGTGTCGTTCGACGACGGACGGCAGTGGCAGTCGCTGCGCAAGAACCTTCCGCTCGTCCCGATCCACGATCTGGCCATCAAGGACAACGACCTGATCGCGGCCGCGCACGGGCGCTCCTTCTGGGTGCTGGACGACATCTCGTCGCTCCGCCAGCTCACGCCGGATCTGATCACGGCGGACGCGCATCTCTACAAGCCGGTGGACGCCTATCGCACGCAATGGGGCGGCGGCGGCTTCGGTGGCGGCGGTGGCGGTGGCGGCGCCAATCAGGTTGGCGCCAACCCGCGCAGCGGCGCCGTGCTCTACTACACGCTGCGGCAGCCCAACCAGCGCGTGACGCTGGACTTCATGGATGCCCGGGGCGAAGTGATCCAGTCGTTCTCGAGCGAGCAGAGCCCGGAGGCCGCGGCCGACAGCGTGACGCGCGCGCAGGCGCGCGAGGCGGCAATCGATTCGCTCACACGCGGCGGGCTGTCGCGTGACAGCGCATCGCGCGTGGTGGCGACGCGACCCCAGGTCCCAACCGCAGGCCTCGGTCCTCAGCGCGCGCGAGTGCCCAATCGTGCAGGCCTCAACACGTTTGCGTGGAATCTCCGATATCCCGACGCGGTCACGTTCGACAACCTCATCATGTGGGCGGGAAGCGTGACCGGACCGGTCGCACCTCCAGGCACGTATTCGGTGCGGCTGACCGCCGGCGGCACGACGCAGGTCCAGACGTTCCGCGTGCGCAAGGATCCCCGCTCCACGGCGACCGACGCCGATCTGCTGGCGCAGTTCCGTTTTCTCATCGCGATCCGCGACAAGACGTCGGAGGCAAACAATGCGGTGCGCATGGTGCGCAACATGCGCTGGAACGTGGGCGACCGGACCGGCAAGCTCACCGGTGGGCCGGCGCAGGAGTTCAAGGCGCTCGCGGATGGCATGATGGGCGAGCTGACGGCCGCCGAGCAGGAGGCCTACCAGACGAAGAATGAGAGCAATCAGGATCCGCTGAACTTCCCGATCAAGCTCAACAACGAAATCGCCGGCGTAGCGAACTACGCGTCGCAGGGCGAATACCGCCCTACGCAGCAGCAACTACAGGTGTTCAACACGCTCTCCGGCGAGCTGGACGTACACCTCAAGGCCATCAAGGCTTCGATGGACGCAAATCTGCCAAAGCTGAACGCGATCCTCCGTGCCGCCGGGCTGCAGGAACTCCGACCCAGCACTGAAGAGATCAAGCCGCAGCGCAGCAACGTGGCGATGTAGGCAGCGCGACAATCAGCGAATGGCACGTCGGTCCGGGAGTTGCGGGCCGGCGTGCCGTTTGCGTTTGGGGCGTTCAGGAGATTCGTGAGACAATGCACCGACACACGCCACCGCCCACCGGGCACTGGCGACAAAGGAACAAGCTCCGAGGCGCGTCCCAGCCCACCGGGCACTGGCGACGAGAGACCCCGGCTCGGGCCCCTCGCCGGAAGCCGCCTGACACCAGGCTCGCCCGCCGTGTCGATTTCCGGCGCCCTCGCGCGACGTCAGGGTGTAAGGGCCCTTGCCGCGGAGTCCTTCGCAGGCGGGCTGATACCAAATTCCAACGACCCTTCCGGAGATACGCCATGAAGTTCCTCATGATGATCAAGCACAGCGAATCGTACCGCGCCGAGCCCGTGCCCCCGGGGCTGATGGAAGCGATGGGCGCGTTCGTCACCGAGAGCTTTGCCAACGGCTCGCTCAAGGAGACCGCGGGTCTCAAGGGCACCGCGCACGGGTTCCGCATCCGACTCGCGGGCGGCAAGCTCCGCACCACCGACGGCCCGTTCACGGAAGCCAGGGAAGTGATCGGCGGATTCGCCGTGGTCGACGTGGAGTCGCGCGAAAAGGCGCTCGAAGTGGCCAACCGGTTCATGGACCTGCACCGCGTTCACTGGCCTTCGTTCGAAGGCGAGTGTGAAGTGCGGCCCTACGACGACCACTAGCAAGCAGGCTGGCGGCGCCGGCTCGCGAGCCGCGCCCCATACCTGTCGTGGCTGTGTTCGGCACGACAGGGTGGGCCGCCAGGTGGCCGCACCTTGGGGGCCGGCTCGCCTGCCGAGACGCACCGCACGCACGGTCATTCGCCCAGCGTCATGCCAACCGCGATGCTACCGCGCGCGGCCCAGGTACTGCACCGGATCGAGGAACGCCGTCTGAGAGACGGCACCGTCGAGCTGGAACATGCGCGGTGTGCCCCGCATGTCGAAGACGCGGTACAACGAATAGTGCTCGGCGTGTTCCTCGGAGCACCGCACCTCGTTGCGCGTGATCAGGAACGGCGTGTACCGGCTGAACTTCGTGGTCTTGACCTCGATGAGTCGCTCACGCCCGGACGTCTCGTACGAGAGCACGTCATAGCCGAGCCCATCGCCTCGCGTGACGCTCACCTGCTCGACGCGATCGGCGAGCCGTCGTTGGCCGGCGGCGAAGAGTCGCGCCCGCTCGAAGGCGACCACGAACGCCTCACCAGTCTGTCCAAGCGACCTGTTGGATGCCTCGGCTGCCGCGAAAGCTCCCGGTGCTACGAGTACGGTTGGTCGCTCGTGCCAACTATCCGGCGATCGTTCTCGCTTTGGTGCGGGAACAACCACCGAAAGAATGTCGCGTACGTCGGGCGCAACGGCAGGCGAAGACGCGACACGCGTCAGCGTGTCCAGGAGCGACGGATGCCGCTGGAGCTGATCTCGCAGCTCGTCGACCAGCTGACGCTGGTAGTTGGAGCGCGGCTTGTAGCCGTCGATCGATGGGAAGCCAAGGTCCCTGAGCGCAGCGCTGACATTGCAGTGCTTGAACTCGATCGCCTGGGGCGACCTTCCGTTGAGCAAGGGGCCCAACTGACGCCGGTGCTCCGCCTTGGAGTACCGACGCCCCGACGCCTCGTCCTCGAGCATGGAGAGGTAGTCGGCGACGATGAGCGAGACCTCGATCCGCGACCAACTGCTCTCCACGAGTTACTCGATGCCGAGGGTGAGGTCAGCGGCACAACAGGTCGGCCGCCGACGCGTGGCGATTCTGGTTCGAGGAGTCGCCGTGCGCCAGGGTCCGGCTTCAGCCGCGTCGACCCAACCGCTCTTCGAGTGCCTTGCGACCCAGTCGACTCAAGGCAATGGCCTGGCCGTTGGACAACACGACCTCGACCGATCCGCCGTTCCGTCGCACCTCGCGGACGGCGTCGAGGGCGATGATCGACGAGCGATGCACACGCACGAAGCGAGTCGGGTCGAGTCGACGCTCCAGCTCCGACATCGTGATGCGCGCCAGCTGCCGGCCGCGCGGCCCGTGCAGCTCGGCGTAGTTCCCGGCTGCGGAAATCCAGAGAAGGTCCGCAACCGCCACTGGCACCGATCGATCGCCAATACGCACGACGAGGGTGCTCAGGGTGCTGCCCTCCATGCGCTCGGCGAACGTGACCGGCGTCGCCTGTTCGGTCGATGGCGCGGAGTCGAAACGGGCCGTCAGCCACGGCAGCGCAACCACGGCGAGCGCGATCAGCAGGCCGGGGCCGCTCCAACGCGCGAGGAAGCGCCCGAACAGCTCGAGGCTCGGCACGGTCTGTTGCGCTGCCTGCGGCAACAACGGATCGATGAACGCGCGCAGGGCGGACGCGGCGATCACACAGCCGAAGGCGAGTGCCAGCATCCCGAGGAGTCGGGTTACAGGCCTGCCACGCCCGGTCACCATGCCGCGCGCAAGAACGAAGGCAAACATGGTGACGGGAACCCACACGCCAATGGTGGCGATGGCCCATCCAGCGGCGTGCCACACCGGTGTGCCGCGACCTCCGAGACCGTGGACGACGAGGATCTGGAGTGTGAGAGCGGCCATGCCGAGCACTGCACCGGCGAGCAGCACGCGCATGCCCGGCAATCCCTCGTGTGCGCGTCGCGTTGGCATCACATGCATCGGTCGCTCATCCCATGGATGGTTTCGTACGTCCCTCGCCACTGCCAGTCACACGGTGGGAGCACTAGCTAGCGCTCGTCGAAGCGCAACCCGGAGCACGGTGCCATGGCACGACGAGGCGGCAGGGGGAAAGAAGCACGCGCGGTCGCCCACTGGGCAATCATTGCGTTGATGTCGGGCAGCGGCTGCACGCGCAGCGCGCCGGAGTCGAGGGCGCCTGCGGAGCAACCGGCCCGCGAGGTTGCGCCCGGCGTCGTGTCGACCGGGCACCAGTTCATGGTGTCGATCGCGCCCGACGGTGGTACGCTGCTGACCGTCGAGCGGCGGTTTCCTGTCGCGGGTGGGCCGCCAACTCTGGTCATTCTCGAATCACGTCGCGGCCCCGACGGGACGTGGCAGCGGCCTGACACGGCGACGTTTTCCGGTCGCTGGCGGGATATCGACCCGGCGTTCGCACCCGATGGGCGGCGCGTGTGGTTCAACTCCGTGCGGCCGGCGCCCGGTCGCGACTCCACCCGCGCCGACTTCGACATCTGGTATGTCGATCGAGCAGCGAATGGATGGGGCGAGCCTCAGCGGCTCCCCGCACCGATAAACACCACGAGTGGCGAGTTCTTTGCCACCGTGACGCGGAGCGGCACGCTCTACTTCACCGTGGCCCAGACTGTCCCGGTGCGGAAGTCATGGATCGTGCGGTCGCGTCCGCTGGCGGGAGGGGGTTGGGCCGCACCGGAGACGCTCACGGTGGTCAACGAGCCACCCGAAACGGCGTCGAATCCGTTCATTGCGCCCGACGAGTCGTGGCTGGTGTTCCTCGCCGAGCGCCCCGACGGATTCGGCGACTCGGATCTGTACGTCAGCGAGCGACGTGGCCGGAGCTGGAGCCCGCCCCGCAACCTCGGGCCGAGGGTGAACACCGCGCTGGCCGAGTTCGCGCCGAGTGTGAGCACGGACGGTCGAATGCTGTACTTCACGCGAATGCGACGCGGGCCGGGCGGGAATCCGGTCGAAGAGCGGCTATACGAGGTCGCGTTCGATCAGCGTTGAATCGGGCGGCCCGTGCGTCGGACCTGTAGAGACTTCCGCCGTGTCAGCTGCTGACGCTGCTCCGGAGATGGACGAGCAGGGGTCGGAGACTCCACTCCGCACCCTTCGCCCGTGGACAGCGAGCGACTCATGGTCGCCTCTAACGGTTTCTTGCCAGCGACTCGTCGAGCATCCGGATCAGCGTTTCCCGGTCGTAGGTGAACTGGTGGCCCGCGTTCAGCTGCACAAGCTCGTCGATGGCCTTGCGGATCGTGACTTCGGCCTGTCGCGCCGCAGGCACAACCATGTAGCGTACCCGGGGGCTGGGGTCGAAGAGCGCGTGCACGGCCGCCGCGGCCACCGCGTCGGGCTCGGGGTAGGAGTCGTACATGCCCATCGCCGTGGCCATGTTGCGCATATTCTGTTCGAATGGCGTTCCCTTCGATCGGGCCATGGCCGTCTCGACCTGCGCCAGCGTGTTCCGCCCGATGTCCGAGCGGTAGTTCCCCGGCTCGATGAGCGCCGAGTGCACACCGAACCGGGCCATCTCCGCGCCTAACGCGTCGCCGAAGGCTTCCACCGCATGTTTGCTCATGCTGTACGCGCCGAGGAACGGGCCGGAGAGGATGCCCGAGATCGAACTGATCGTGACGACGCGGCCCTTCGACTCGATGAGCATCTGGGCAAAGGCCCTGGTGATGCGGAACGGGCCGAAGGTGTTCACGGCAAAGAGATCGAGCAACTCGCGGTCGTCGTGTTCGATGAGCGGGCCGACGACGGCGATGCCGGCATTGTTGACGACGCCGTGGAGGCCGCGGCCCCCGCGGCGCACCGTTTCCACCGCGGCGGCGATATCGCCGGGGATCGTGACGTCGAGCCGAATGCCCTGCACGTTCGGGATCCGGCTCAGCTCCGCGATGTCCTCGGCCTTCCGTGCTCCCGCGTACACGTAGGAGCCGCGTGCGGCAAGGGCCTCAGTGATCTTCCGTCCGATGCCGCTCGACGCGCCGGTGACGAGCACGGCCCCCTGGCCCGGCGCTTGCGCGCCGAGTGGCGCGACCAACGTGAAGAGCGACAGCCACAGGATCGTACGGCGCATCACGACCTCGTCTGGAATGAGGGGTGCAAGCTGAGCCGCGCGCAGGACCAGCGCGCGTGTCGGTGGGACAGAACGTTCCTCTGCACCGCAGCCCGCATCCACCGGGCTACCAGGGCTCTCCCGTGCAGCAGCCGTTCACACACGTGTACCAGAGCGGCGCGTCCGCGTGCAGTTCTCCGTAGCGCCCGGCCAGCAGCCGGCGCCTCACCGACGGGTTGCGCCAGGTCGCGGAGGCAAACGGCCCGTGCGGTCGGTCGTCCTCGGCCTCGGGGGCATCATCACCAGGCACGCGCCCGAACTTCACCGAGTCCGGCACCAGCGCCAGCGCATCGAGCGCTGCGGAGTCACCGCGAACGAGGAGCGAAAAGGTGCTCGCCTGGCGCAGGGCGGAGTCTCCCTGAAACGTCGGCAAGACACGCTGCTGCACTGCGGTGAGGCGCGAGAGCGCGTGCAGCTCGGCAACCTCGGCGCAGCTTCGGAAGCTGGCGAGGACCTCGCCACTCCTTGTCATGTGCGTTGGCAGGCACACACGGAACAAACCAGAGTCGACCACCGCAAACTCGCCCCGGCCGCTTCGAGTGGTGTCCCAGATGGCAACGATGCGCCAGATCGCGTACGTCGACTTGTCAACGAGTTGCTTGCCGGGTGTTACCACGACGTAGTGCTCCCGCAGCCGCCTGGTGGTCGTGATGGGACGGCGCGAGGTCAGGTTGAAGCTGGCGTCGCCGGCGGCCGACGCGGTTCCGCGTTCACCGTCATACCTGAGGCGCCCGATCAGCACGCCGTTCGCCGGCAAGTCGGGAATGGAGATCCTTCCCGCATCGCATATGGGGTGGTTCGACGCAAGAGCATACGATGTGGGTTCGTCCTCCCGTCGGTTGCGCGAACCGGCGTAGATGCAGCGCGGGCCACAGTCACCCCGGCGGCGAACGCGCGAGACGCCGGCCTCCGCCAGCCACGTGCGGCTCTCCACAAAGCTTCGGAAGCCGCTGTAGTCGTAGGATCCGGTTCCGGTCAGGGGCCGCTCGAGCGCGCCGTGATATGCGGCGCTCCCATTGGGCGCGCAGGCTGGTTGAGGCACGGTGGGCACGGCGCCCTCGAGACCAAGCGTGGCCAGCAGGGCGAGCGTCGGTGTCGCATGGCGCGAATGCATGACTCCCTCCTCCTCGACTGAGTGGGCCTGGACGAAGCCCGGTGGTCCTACGGCCACCCCGTGAGATCACGGAGGGCGTCCCGCCATCGAGCGTGAGTCGCGCTGTCGCCGGCAAGTCGAGCGAGGTCGCTACGGAGGCGCAGTGTGCGCCGCAGTCCGCCGGTGAGGCGCGCATGCGACGTGAGCAACGTGGTGGTGTAAGGCAGCACGCGAAGCGCGCTATCGAGTCGCGCCGCGGCGTGGGTCGAGTCGCCGAGTGCGGCGAGCGCCCAGCCTTCAAGCGCGACGGCATCCCACGAGATGTTTGCGCGGTTCGTCGCAACGCGCTGTGCATCGATCCAGTGCAGGGCGGCGAGCGCGGCGCGCCGATTGCCGTTGCCCGCCGCCGCGGCCAGCCGGTGCGTTACGGACACGGACGCGGCGCCACGGACGCCGCGCATGCTCCCGCCGCTGGTGCACGGTGCCGACTGCACGAGGAGATCATCGATGATGCCGGCCCGGACCGCAGCCTGTTGGCGCGGTTCAACTAGGGTATTGATGCGATCCGTGACGTTGTGCTCGAGTGAGTCCAGGTGGGCACTCTCGCATGCACCGGTCAACACGGCCGCAGCAAGCGGGGCCAGTGCGTCGAGCACCGCATCGGGGACGTCCGTCAGATGCTCGTCCCGCGCGCGTGCCGGTTCACGCCACCCTTGGCGGAGGAAGGCACTCGCTGCTCGCTCGCTCCCCAGCAGCACGGCGAGCGCCGCGAGAATGCCATAGTCGGTGGCGGGGGGCTGTCGCACCAGCGAATCCGCGAGGCGGCCAGCCTCGGCCCATCGGCCCGCCTTGACCAGGACGCGCACTTCGGCGGCGGCGAGTTGCAGGGCAACTCGTGCATCCGGATTTCGGGCCCGCGCCTCATGAAGGACACTGCGAGCGTCAGTCGCGGTGCTGTCATGAACACGGAGTGGCGCGGCGTCCTCGAGGGCGAGCGCGAGTGCGAGCCTCGCGTAAGGGCTCGCAGGCATGCGTTGTATCCATTGGCGCACGAACGCGAGTTCCTGGTCGCCGACGGCGCGCCATGCACCTGTCAACTCCTGTTGGCTCGTCGCCGGATCGAGTGACGCCCCAGCGCCGGAGCGAAACGGGACAAACGCCACTGTGTCGTTGCGGAGCGAAGGGTAGGCGAAGAAGTCGCCCGTATCCGGCATCACGGCTCGGCCCGGCCGTACCCTCGACGCGGAGCTGAGGAACACCTGCTGTGCCCGGGAGAAGGCGGGGCCCATTGCTTCGCCAGGGGCGATGGCCAGCGCTTCGGCGTACGCCCGGATTGCCTCCGACAGCTCGGCGCGGAAGCGCCAACCCGATGGACTTGCACGGTCACGCTCGACCGCGCGGTCGAGTCGGCGGCACTCGCCCAGTCCGAACCACCCAACGAAGCTCTGCGAATCCGCACGAACCAGCGCGCCGAATGCTTCACATGCCTCGGGAAAGCGTCGATCGCCCAACGCGACGAGTCCGACGGCGTGGAGCGAATCGCGTGTGGACAGGCGCCCGCGGCTGGCGCGCCTGGCCGGTCCCATCCATTCGGCTGATGAGCGGTACGTCGGGTTCCACTGCATGACCTGCGCCTGCCACAGATCGGCCCGCGCGAAGAGGGGGTCGGCTGCCGCCGATCGTGAGAAAGCCGCAGCGGCGCTATCGAGGTCTCCCGTGTCGAGCGCGGCGCGCCCGCGCACGAAGAAGCGGGCTGCCTCCGCGTTGGCTCCGTCGGGTTCGCCGAGAAGAGCCACCGCGCCGCCCTGCGGGACGAGATCGCGCGCCCGCTCCGGCCTCCAGGCGAGCCAGGTGGCGACGCCGACCGAGATCAGCGCGGCCGCGCCGAAAGCGAGTCGGCGCACGCCAGGTCCGCGGCGTACCGGTGTCTGCGCTACGGCCTCGATGCCGTACGGCGACGGCGACGTCGCGGCGTGCAGGGCCTCGGCCATGGCGCGCATGTTTGGAAACCGATCAGCCGGCGCCATGGAGAGGGCACGCGCAATCACGAGGGCGAGTCCGCGTCTCACCGCCGGTCGATAGTCCTGCACCGACGGAGCAGGGCGGGCCAGTCGTTGCTGCATGATGGACTGCGACGACGGGCCCACAAATGGCGGTATGCCGGCAAGCATTTCGAACAGCACGCATGCCAGGGCGTACTGATCGGTCCGGCCATCGAGCGCATCACCCGCGGCCTGCTCCGGGCTCATGTACGCCGGCGTGCCCAGGATCACCCCGGTGGTGGTGATGTCGTCGCCGGTGGCCGGTACCAGCGCCCGGGCGATCCCGAAGTCAGCCAGGCACGCGTGCCCGCCCGACAGCAGGATGTTCTCCGGTTTCACATCGCGATGGATCACGCCGTGGTCATGCGCGTGCTGCAGGGCATCGGCGATCTCCTGCGCGTAACGCACCGCGTCGTCCACGGGCAGCTGCCGCAGGGACGTGAGGTGCGCGCGCAGCGCGCTGCCCTCGACCACCGGCATCACGAGGTAGAGCCAACCCTCCCACTCCCCCGAGTCGAGGATCGGGATCACGTAGGGGTGCTGAAGGCGACGGTCCAGGCGGACTTCGCGCTGGAAGCGCTCGGACCCGAGCACGCTGGCGTACTCGGCGGACAAAACCTTGAGCGCCACCTCGCGATCATGGACGAGGTCGCGAGCCAGGATCACCACCGCGCTCGCCCCGCGACCGAGCTCACGCACGACGGCGTAACGGTCCGCGAACGGCGACGGTACTCCCAACACCCGATCGACCACGCGGGCCCTCCCGGCGTTCAAGACCGCGAACATACAGGACGGCGCCGCCGCCGGCCAGAACCCTACAACCCGACGGCAGGAACGGACCGTCACGGCGACGCCCGCGACCCCCCGACCTGGACGTCGCCGCCCGGGTGTGGCCGCACGCCCCAGCACTCGGCGCGTAGTCCAGTGCCACCGCCGCCGACCGGAACCATGCCCGATACCCCGCACGCGCTGGACCCACGTTCGCTTCCTTGCCGAGCAGACCCGTGGAGTCATGGCCGGGTGCCGACGCCGGGCTACCGCCGACGGCAGGGCGCAATAAGCTACGGGCACACCGTCCGCCACCTGTCGATGTGCCCATCGGAAGCCGCTCCCCCAGGTGACATCACCCGCCTCCTGCACGCAGCCTCCGGTGGCAGTGGCGAGGCCTTTGGCCAGCTCGTCGAGCTGCTGTATGTCCAGCTCAACGAGCTCGCGCACCAGCGCCTTCGTCACGAGCCGGCCGGGCACAGCCTGAGCACCACCGGCCTCGTGCACGAGGCCTATCTCAAGCTGGCGGGCCAGACGCGCGTCGCGTGGCAGGGCCGCGACCACTTCTTTGCCGTGGCCTCGGAAGCCATGCGCCGTGTGCTCATCGACCATGCACGGCGGCGGTTGCGCGACAAGCGCGGAGGCACGCTGGATCACGTCCCGCTGGACGACGCCGACCAGCCCATCACGATCGACGACGATCAAGCGGAGGAACTCCTCGCCATCGACGATGCCCTCCAGCGCCTCGCCGCGTTCAACCCCGACGGCGTGCGGATCGTACACCTCCGCTTCTTTGGCGGCCTGTCCAACAGCGAGATCGCCACCGTACTCGGCTCGTCCGAGCGCACCGTGCGACGTCAATGGTCGGTCGCCAAAGCCTGGCTGCGCCGAGAGCTTGGCCCCACCGTGCGCGACGCGTGGTCGCTCACCATGCAGTCACGGAGCTGAGCCCAGGTGGACCGCGAGCGATGGGCCCGCATCGAAGCCCTGGTCGACGAAGCGCTCGACCGGCCGGCCAGCGAACGCCCGGCGTTCCTCGACGCGGCGTGCGACGGCGACTTCGCGCTGCGCGAGGACGTGGCGTCGCTGATCGACCAGCTCGAGGCTGACCCGGACTTTCTCGAGCACTCCGTCCTCCGACGCGACGATCCGGGATCGCCACTGCCTGCCGGTGAGCGCATCGGACCCTGGGTGCTGCAGCGCCTGCTTGGCCGCGGCGGCATGGGCGAGGTCTATCTCGCGGTCCGTGACCTCGACGGCTCGACCCAGCGCGTCGCCATCAAGGTGATCCGCCGCGGAATGGACACGGACGACGTCGTGCATCGCTTCCGGCTCGAGCGACGCATCCTCTCGCAGCTCAACCATCCCAACGTCGCCCAACTGCTCGATGCCGGCATCACGGCCGACGGACGCCCGTGGTTCGCCATGGAGTTCGTCGACGGCGTGCCCCTCACCACCTACTGCGACGACCGACGACTCGGCGTCAGCGAACGCCTCAGGCTCTTCCTGCAGATCTGCGCCGCCGTGGACCACGCGCACCAGCGCCTCGTCGTCCATCGCGACCTCAAGCCCCGCAACATCCTCGTCACCCCGGCCGGTGCCCCGATGTTGCTGGACTTCGGCATCGGCAAGGTGCTCGATGCCGGCGCGACGTTCGGCTCCGCCATCGAGACCCGCGCCGACGTGCGGTTGCTCACACCGGAATACGCGGCGCCCGAGCAACTCACCGGTGCGGTCGTCACCACCGCCACCGACGTCTACGCGCTGGGCGTCATCCTGCACGAAATCCTGGTCGGCGAGCATCCGTACGTGGTGCCCGGCATGTCGCGCCAACAACTGGAAGCTTCGGTGCTCGCGACACCGCCCGAGACCGCGAGTGCCCGGGCACGCACATCCCGCGTCGCCAACGCGCGTTCCACCGACCCGGCAGGACTCGCGCGGCGATTGGCCGGAGATCTCGACACCATCATCCTCATGGCGCTCCGCAAGGAGCCCGAGCGCCGGTATCCCTCAGCATCCGCGCTCGCAGCGGACATCAGCCGCCACCTCGACGGCCTGCCCGTCAGCGCACGACCCGACACCGCCGGCTATCGCGTCCGAAAGTTCATCGGCCGGAACCGCGGGGCCGTGATCGCGGGCGCGGCCATCGTCTTCGCGTTGATCGGCATCGCCGCGACGAGCGTGATCCAGTCGCGGCGCGTGGCCGCCGAAGCCCTGCGAACCGCCCAGGAGCGCGACAAGGCGCTCGAAGTGCGCGGCTTTCTCATGGAGATGTTTGGCGCCACCGGCGCCGACCAGGCGGTCGGGGACACGGTCTCGGTGCGCGCGCTGCTCGACCGGCAGCGCGCACTGGTCGATCGCGCGTACGCCGGTCGCGATGCGGTGAAAGCGGACATGCTCGACGCCCTTGCCGACGGCTACGATCGGCTCGGCCTGTACGCTGACGCCGAACCCATGGCCAGGCGCGCCCTCGAGCTGCGCGAACGCTTGCTGCCGGCGGATCATCCGGACGTGGCGGCCTCACTCAACCTGCTCGGCTGGATCCTGCACGAGCGCGGAGCGTCAACCACCGCGCTCCCACTGCTCGCCCGTGCCGAGCGGCTCCGGCGGGCCGATTCGGCGCGTGCGCCCGCTGATCTGGCTCGCACGCTGAACGACATCGGCGTGGTCTACAACGCCCAGCAACGATGGGAAGACGCCGTGGTGGTACTGAGCGAAGCGCTGCGGATCCGGCGCGCCGAGTTCGGCGACTGGCATCGCGCGGTCGGCATCACGGCCAACAACATCGCGGCCGCGTGGTACTCGCAGAAGCGGAACGATTCCGCCGTCGTCATGCAGCAACTCGCCATTCGCTCCCTGCAGGCCGCCGTTGGGCCGGACCACCAGCGCACGATCGTGGCGACGAGCAACCTCGCGCTGTTCATGCAACGGAACGGCGAGATCGCATCGGCCGAATCGGTGTATCGCGAGCTGATGACGCGTCAGACGCGGCTGCAGGGGCCCGACCATCCGGTAACGGCCCGGCTTGGGCTCTCGCTGGCGATGCTTCTGTCCGAGCGCGGCGAGCGTGAAGCCGCGGATGCCGTGCTCGCAGAAGCGGAGTCGCTCTATCGCAACGTGACGATCGCGTTCGAGAAGCGCCTGGGGCCGCGGCACCCACAGCTCGCGACGGCAACGGAGCGGTTGGGCCTCGTCATCGCGTCGCGCGGTCGGGCGCGCGAGGGCATCGGATATCAGGTGCGTGCGCTGGCGATCCTGCGCGCGACGGCAGCGGATTCGAGTCGGTCGGTCCGCGTGATGGCCGAGCGCCTGGCGGCCGCGTGGCGTCGAGCCGGAGACAGCGCGGCCGCGCGCGCGGTGGAGCGTCAGGTCGGCCTGGTGCGCTGAGGGGGCGGCTCTCCTGGCGAGTGCCAGCGGCGCGACCGAATCACCGCCGGCGTGAGCGGACCCACAATGTGAACTCCGGCGCGGGGCTCCCGTCGGTAGCGCCCCACCAAACGGATCGGGAGCGATACCGCTTGATATATACCTATATCGGTATATAATGCGCCATGGCACGGACACCCACCACCGCCGACGCGTTCAACGCCATCGCCGAGGCCGGCCGACGCGAGATGCTCGCCACCATCGGGACCGATGAGGTCACGGTGAGCGAATTGGTCCTGCGGCTTGGCATGACGCAGCCGCAGGTCTCCAAGCACCTCGGCGTGCTGCGCACCGTGGGGCTCGTGCACGTGCGCAACGAGGGGAGGCACCGCTGGTATCGCGTGAACGGGCCCGCCCTCAAGCCGATCCACGACTGGGTGTTGCCGTTCGCCCGCACCTGGAACGCCCGCCTCGACCGCCTCGACGACCTCCTCGCCGAGCTCAACTCCCCGGAGAACACGCCATGACTGCCACTCGCAATCGCCACGGTTCCGCTACGGTCACGCTGCCGTCAGACACCGAGATCCTCATCACGCGGCAGTTTGACGCGCCTGCCGCGCTCGTCTTCAAGGCGACCACCACGCCCGAACTGGTCAAGCGCTGGTGGGGCTTCGAATCATCGGAGTGGCTGGTGTGCGAGATCGACCTGCGCGTGGGCGGATCCTGGCGCTACGTGACGCGAGAAGCCAACGGATACGAGGTGGGCTTTCATGGTGAGTACCGGGAGATCGCGGCCCCGACCCGGCTGGTGACGACCGAGGTCTTCGAAGGCTTTCCCGACGCCGGGGCCCTGAACACGATGACGCTGGTGGAGAAGGACGGGGTAACTACGATGACCACCCTGGTACAGCACACCATCAGGGAACACCGCGACGCCCACATCAACTCCGGCATGGAAGGCGGGATGCAGGTCTCGTTCAACCGGCTGGAAGACGTCGTGAGCGGGCTCGGGGTGGCGTAAGGGAGGTTGCGAATGCCGGGGAGCGGTGTGCTGGCCTGGGGCATGTCGAGACGCCAGCTTCGGCTCCGACTGAAGGGTGAAGGCACTCAAGCCCAATCACCCTTCTCGATACCAGGAGCCTCACCATGACCCGCCCCACGCCAAAGATCACCCCGTTCCTCTGGTTCAATGGCAACGCCGAGGAAGCGATTCGGCTCTATACGTCCGTGTTCAAGGATGCCCGTGTCCTGAGCCTGCTGCGCACCGACGGCAGCGGGCCGGACGCCACGGGTCCGGTCATCACGGGCACCTTCGAGTTGCACGGGCAGGTGTTCCACGCACTCAATGGCGGTCCGCAGTTCGAGTTCACCGAGGCGATCTCGATGGTCGTGACCTGCGAGACCCAGCAGGAGATCGATGAGTTGTGGTCGCGACTCACCGCCGACGGTGGCAAGGAGAGTCGCTGCGGCTGGCTCAAGGACAAGTTCGGCCTGTCCTGGCAGATCGTCCCGACGCGGTTGCCCGCGTTGCTTGGCCACCCCGACCGCGCCAAGGCCACGCGGGTGCAGCAAGCGATGCTCGGCATGAACAAGATGGACATCGAGGCGCTCGAGAACGCATAGGGTTCCAACCGCCCAACGACCTCGTCAGCCCCGTATGGACCTCACCGGGTGGGCTTTGCCGGCTGTGCATGAGCGCAACAGGGTTGACGAGCGTCGGTAGGCTCCACAAGAATGGCGGCACTGCAGGGGCTGGTATTCACGCCATCGAAGGAGGGGCTGTGCTGACACGAGTCAGGTTGGGCATGACGATCGCCGCGTGCGTGCTGTTGAGCGCATGTTGGCATCAGGTGGTGAACACTGGGCTGGCGCCCGGCGCTACCGTGGTGGACAAGCCGTGGACGTCCACATGGATCTTCGGCCTCGTGGAGGCCAAGCCGATCAACGTGCGGGCGGAGTGCCCAAGCGGCGTGGCGCTGGTCGCGTCGAAGTTCACGGTAATGAACTGGCTGGGCGCTGCGGTCACATTCGGCATCTGGGTGCCGTGGCACGTCACGGTGACCTGCGCTGGCGGTCGCGCGGCCATCGATCCGGGGATGATTCAGGTACCACTCGGAACCTCACCTAACGACGCGCTCCATCGCGCGGCAGATCTGTCACGTGAGCGAGGCGAAGCGGTCGCCCTCGTGTGGGACGTGGCATCCACCACGACGGAGGCCTCCCGATGATCCGGAAAGCACTGCTCTGCGCGATGCTCCTCGGGAGCGTCGCCTGCTACCGCACCACCGTGGAGACCGGGCTGCCCGCGGGCGATCGCACGATCGACATCCCGTGGCAGAAGTCCTGGATCTACGGTCTCGTGCCGCCGGACACGATCAACACCCGCCCGACCTGCCCGAACGGCGTGTCGCGCGTCGTGGTCGAGCACAGCTTCGTCAACCTTCTCGTGGGTTGGGTGACGTGGAACATCTTCACGCCGATCCATCCAAAGGTGACCTGCGCTCGCTGAGCCAGTACACGAGGAACGGGACCGATCCGCACCGCCGGGTCGGTCCCGTTCTGCTTTTCACGCACTACGCAGCACGTTTCGCCCCCGCGCGCGTGGCGGCTCCCGGAGACCGGGCGCATCTTGAAGGGGACGACCACACCAATCCCTCGCCATGCGTCTCGCTCGCGCTGCGCTGTTTCTCGCGCCCATTCCGCTGTTCGCCCAGTCGGCCCGTGTGCTCACCGATGAGGACTACGGGCGCGCTGAACGCCTGCTCGCCCCGAACGTCGCGCCGCTCGTCACCGGCTCGGCGGGCCGCCCCACCTGGCTCGCCGATGGGCGCTTCTACTATCGGACCACGACGGCCAGCGGCAGCGCATTCTATCTGGTGAACCCCACCCGCAAGACGCGCGTACCGGCGTTTGACCACGCACGGCTCGCCGCGGCGCTGACCACCGCGTCCGGCACGCCGGTCGACGGCAATCGGTTGCCATTCACCGCGTTCGACCTGGCCCCGGACGGTGCCAGCCTCGCCACCACCATCCAGGGACGCCGCTATCGCTGCGACCTCGCTGCGTCGACATGCGCAGCGGCGGGCCAGTCGGCGCCACCTCCACGAAATTCCACCGTGTCGCCGGACGGCACGTGGGCCGTGTTCATCCGCGACTACAATCTCTGGGCGCGCGACATGGCCAGCGGCCAGGAGTCGCAGCTCACGACCGACGGCGTCCGCGACTTCGGCTACGCCACCAACAACGCGGGGTGGGTCCACACCGACACGCCGGTGGCCACCTGGTCTCCGGACTCGCGGCAACTGGCAACGTTCCAGCACGACGGGCGCGGCGTGCGCGACATGCACCTGGTGGCCACCAACGTCGGGTCGCCCGTCATCGAGTCGTGGAAATACCCGCTCCCCGGTGACTCCGTCATCTTCCGCATCTCGCGCGTGATCGTGAGTCGCGGGGCGGACGGTCGCCCGCGCGTGGTCCGACTGCAGATGCCGCCCGACCCGCACCGCTCGACGGTATCAGACCACGTCGCCTGCGACGGCGGTGCGATCTGCGACGTGCAGTGGTACCCCGACGGGTCACACCTCGCCTTCATCTCCAGCTCGCGCGATCACAAGACGGCCACCTTCCGTGTGGCCGACGCACAGACCGGCGCGGTGCGCACGCTGTTCGAGGAGAAGAGCGCCACGCAGGTGGGCGACGCCTCGCTCGCCGAGAACCTCTGGCGGGTGCTCCCGGCGTCCAATGAACTGATCTGGTGGTCACAGCGCGACAACTTCGTGAACCTCTACCTCTACGATCTCGGCACCGGCGCACTCAAGCACCGCATAACGAGTGGCGACGGCAACGTGAGCGACGTCGTGCGCGTGGACGAGAAAACGCGCACGATCTGGTTCACGGCGAACGGCAAGGAAGCGGGCCGCGACCCGTACTACCAGCACCTGTACAAGGTCGGCTTCGACGGTCGAAACCAGGTGCTGCTCACGCCCGAAGACGCCAGCCACACGGTGAGCATCGCACCCGACGGCCGCTATTTCACCGACGTCTACTCCACGCCGACCACGCCGCCGGTCGCCGTCGTACGCGATGCCTCAGGCCGGCTCGTGCAAACGCTCGAAACGTCGGACATCTCCCGGCTCGTGGCGACAGGATGGAAGCCACCCACGCCCATCCGCATGAAGGCGCGCGACGGCACGACCGACATCTATGGACTGATGTTCACGCCGTCGAACCTGGACTCCACGCGGAAATACCCGATCGTCGACTACATCTACCCGGGGCCGCAGGCCGGCAGCGTGGGACCGCGCACGTTCACGCCCGCGCGCAGCGACCACCAGGCACTGGCCGAGCTGGGGTTCGTCGTCGTCGCGATCGACGGCATGGGCACACCCGGTCGCTCGAAGGCCTTCCACGACGCCTACTACGGTCACCTGGGCGACAACACCATTCCCGACCAGGTCGCCGGCATCCGGGAGTTGGCGCAGCGCTACCGGTTCATCGACATCGACAAAGTGGGGATCTGGGGCCACTCGGGCGGAGGGTTTGCGACCGCATCCGCGATGTTCAGGCAGCCCGATTTCTTTGACGTGGGCATTGCGGAGTCCGGCAACCACGACAACCGCAACTACGAAGACGATTGGGGTGAACGCTATCAGGGGCTGCTCGTCCGCAACGGCAACACCGACAACTATGCGGCCGAGGCGAACCAGACGTACGCGAAGAACCTCAAGGGCAAGCTGCTGCTCGCCCACGGCGGCATGGACGACAACGTTCCGCCGTACAACACCACCCTGGTGGTGGAGCAGTTGATCAAGGCCGGCAAGGACTTCGACCTGTTGATCCTCCCCAACGCGCGACACGGCTTTGGCGCCGACAACAACTACATGATGCGGCGCCGATGGGACTATTTCGTGACCAACCTGATGGGTGCCACGCCGCCAAAGGAGTACCAGATCGGCAAGCCGCGGGTGGTGCCATAGTGCGTTGGCCTGCATCTTCCCGTTCGCCTGCTTCACCCTCACGGCAACCCCAGCGCTCACCAGCCATGCGCCATTCCGCCGTTCTTGCTGCCGTCATTCTCTCCGCCTGCACGTTGCAGCGATACTCGGCGACCGAGATGTCGGCCGCCGACGATCATGCCGCACACATGAACGCGGCCGACCTCCAGGCGCCGGTGGCGCCGCGCACCTTCGACCTCAGCCAGCAGGGCCAGGCCGGATTGCCCGCGAGCAACAACGCCGCCGCGGCTCGACTCGCCGCGAGCCCACGTCACGGTGAATGGGTCAAGTTTCCTTCGGCGCCGGGCTCGGCCGATTCCATCATGGCATGGATCGTCTACCCCGAGGCGCGGGAAAAGGCGCCCGTGGTCGTGGTCGTGCACGAGATCTTCGGGCTTGCCACGTGGGTGCGTGGCGTCGCCGATCAGGTCGCGGCCGATGGGTTCATCGCCATCGCGCCCGACTTCCTGACGCGCGTCCGTGGCGGACCGAGCACCGTTGAGCTGCGAGGTGACACGGCGCGTGCCCTCATCGCCGGCGTGAACATCGAGGAGCGCAATCGCATCATCGCGGCCGCCGCCAGCTACGCCATGATGCAACCGGCCGCGACGCAGAAATACGGCGTGATCGGCTACTGCTGGGGCGGCTCGACGACGTTCGCCCACGCTGTCAACGGTGGCGTGAAGGGCTTCTCCGGCGGTGTGGCATTCTACGGGGCGCCGTTCATGGCGGGCGGCTCGCCCGCAACGGCCACCACGGCCGCGGTCCCGGCGTCGCCGGTCGCGGACTCCCTGGCGAAGATCCGCACGCCGATCATGCTGCTCAACGGCTCCAAAGACGCTCGCATCGGTGCGGCAATGCCGGCGATCGACTCGATCATGAAGGCGCAGCGCAAGGACTACGTGGGCGTGAACTACGAGGGCGCCGTTCACGGGTTCCTGCGCGCCCAGGACGACCCGCGCGCTCAACGCGACCCGGCCGAAGAGGCGGCGAACCTGGCGGCAACGCGCGACGGCTGGCCGCGCACCATTGCCTTCCTCCGCAAGAACCTCAAGTAGCACACGACTGACCATGAACGCCGCAGACGCACAGACGATCATTGCCCTCGCCGCGCTCGCGGCCGCGGCCGACGGTGTCCAGAGCGACGCCGAGCGCGCGAACATCCACGCGGCCGCCACGCGACTCGGACTCCCGAACGATGATCCGCGTCTGCGGCCCACGGTCACCGGCAGCGGCACGGTGGCCGCGCTCGTGGCGTCACTCTCCAGCGACGAGGCGCGCCTCGCGGCCTACGACGCGGCCGCGGCGGTCTGCAACGCCGACGGTCCGCCTAACGCCGCCGAGTCCGCGTTCCTGACCGAGTTGATGAAGACGCTGGGCGGCGTGCCGGGTGTGGCCGCATCGACTGAGGCGCTCCAGGCGGCCGCGCGCGTGGGCGCGGAGTCCGAGTCAACGTCGGCAAGGCCGGAAACCGACGCCTTCATCCTCGACCAGGCGATGATGGCCGGCGCGTGCGAATTGCTCCCGCACCGGCTGTCGACGATCGGAATCCTGCCGCTGCAGCTGCGCATGGTGTATTCGATCGGCCAGCGTCACGGGCAGCAGTTCGACATGTCGCAGGCCAAGGATCTGGTTGCCGTGCTCGGGATCGGTGCCGCCGGACACATGATGGAAGGCATCGTGCGACGCGTGCTCGGTGGCGTCGGGCGCGGACTGCTGGGTGGTCTGCTTGGCCGAGCCACCGGCGCGGCCGCCGGCGTGGCGGTGACCTTTGCCACGACCTATGCGCTCGGCCACGCCGCCGAGCAGTACTACGCGCAGGGCCGCAAGCTGAGCACCGCCGACCTCAAGGCGTTGTTCACCCGATTCCAGGGCGAGGCCGACACGGTCTTTCCGCGCGTGGAAGCACGGATCCGCGAGCTGGCGAGCCGAGGACTCGCGGGCGCGTAGGCCAACCCTGGCCGCGTCGGCCGGATTGCGGGTGGTTGGTCGGGCGCACACCTGCCGGAGCCACCCATGTGCCCGCGCTCGTTGACGCCCCGAACGCCGACGGCCATCTCGCGGCGCCGAACGGCCATCGTCGGAGGGAGGTCCGGCAAACCGGAGCGCCGCGCCGCACGTAGCAATCGCGCCACGCACGCCCGATCCCTCGGTAGCTTGCTGCCCCCACCTGACTTCTCGATGCGCACCATTCTCCTCCTGGCGCTGACGACCCTGTCGGCGTTGCCTGCTGCCGCGCAGTCCGACACCACGCGGCGTACCGTTCCCGATTCGATACGTGCCCGATCGCTTGGCGCGGTGAAGGTCACCGGGCGTATCGACGACCTCTCAGGCGTGGCGTCGAGCGCGTCCGAGGGCCGTGTCGGCGCGTCGGACTTCAGGTTGCGTCCCCTCATGCGCGAGGGCGAACTGCTGGAGACCGTGCCCGGCATGATCGTCACGCAGCACTCCGGCGACGGCAAGGCGAACCAGCTCTTCGTTCGCGGTTTCAATCTCGACCACGGCACCGATTTCCAGACGCGGCTCGACGGCATGCCGGTGAACAATCCGTCGCACGCCCACGGGCAGGGCTACACCGACCTCAACTTCCTCATTCCCGAACTCGTCGAGCACATCGACTACCGGCTGGGCGTGCACCACGCCTCGTTAGGCGATTTTGGCAGCGCGGGCGGTGCGGAGTTTCACCTGGCCAGGTCCCTCGACCGGCCGTTCATCTCGCTGGAGGGCGGGCGGTGGGGGTACTCGCGCCTCGCCGCGGGCGCATCACGCGACGTTGGCCCGGGAACGCTGCTGATTGGTGGCGAGGGCAAGGCGTATGATGGCCCGTGGTCGGTGGACCAGCGCCTGCGAAAAGCGAGCGGGCTGGTGCGCTACTCGTGGGGTGCGCCGACGTCGCGCTTTTCGGTGCTTGGACTGGGATACAACAACCGATGGAACGCATCCGACCAACTGCCGTTGCGGGCCGTGGAGTCGGGATCGGTATCCCGCTTCGGGCAGATCGACCCATCGCTCGGTGGCGAATCGGACCGCTACAGCCTCTCGGGGTCATGGAATCGCCTCGGTGGAACGTCCACACAGGTCGTGCAGGTCTACGGCATTCGATCCACGCTCGACCTCTACTCCAACTTCACGTACCTGCTCGACGACGCCACCGACGGCGACCAGTTCAACCAACGCGAACGTCGCAGCGTGATCGGCGCGAACGCGCAGCACAAGCAGCAGGGCCGGCTCTTTGGTCGGGAGGCGACGCTCACGCTGGGCCTGCAGCATCGCACCGACGTGGTGGACGACATCGGGCTGCACCGGACGCGCGATCGCCAGCGGCTGTCGACCGTACGGCAGGACGACGTCACCCAGTCCGGCACCGGGCTTTTCGGCGAGGCCGAGGTGCGCTGGGCGCCGAAGTTGCGGACGGTGGTGGGGCTGCGCGGAGACGCGTACCAGTTCCGCGTGACCGGGGATCCCGTGAATTCCGGTCGCACGACGGACGCGATCGCGAGTCCCAAGGCGTCGTTGATCTTTACGCCGTCGTCTCGCGTGGAGCTGTACCTGAGCGGCGGACTCGGCTTCCACAGCAACGATGCGCGCGGCACGACGATCACGGTGGATCCCAACAGCGGCGACCAGGCCACGCGCGTGGATCCCCTGGTGCGTTCACGCGGTGTCGAGCTCGGCCTGCGCGCGACGCCGGTGACGGGTCTGCGTTCGACTGTGACCGTGTGGGCGCTGGAACTGGCGAGCGAACTGGTCTTTGTGGGCGACGGTGGCACGACGGAGCCATCGGATCGCAGTCGGCGTTCCGGCATCACGTTCGCGAACTTCTATCGGCCCATCGCGCCGCTGTCGTTCGATGCGGACGTCTCCCTTGCCCGCGCTCGCTTTGTTGGTGTAGGGGCTGACGCCAACCGGATTCCCGGCGCGCTCGAGAACGTCATCGCCGCCGGTGCCACCTGGGGCGGACTCGGCCGCGGGCCGTTTGCGAGCCTGCGGCTCCGGCATTTCGGCGCGTATCCGTTGATCGAGGACAATAGCGTCCGTGCGACCGGGACCACGCTCATGAACGGCGAGGTTGGCATCGAACTCCCGCGCATGCGCCTGCAGCTCAGCGTGCTCAACCTGCTGAACGCCAGGGCCCGCGACATCCAGTACTACTATGCCTCGCGCCTGGCCGGCGAACCCGCGGGCGGAATTGAAGACGTGCACTTCCACCCGGTCGAGCCCCGTCAGGTGCGGCTCGGCGTGAGGTTCTGAGGGACGCCCCACTGCGGCCAGGTGAGGTCGGCGCGCGGGCAGCGGATGATCAGTGTGACGTCGCTGGGCCCTTCTTCGGAAGTCGTTCCACCTCGACAAGGACACGGCGACTTGTCGCGTTCAGAGGAAGGGCTGGCAGTCGCGTTGCAGGGCGAAACAAACTGCTCGATGCTGGCGATGAGCTCGCGGACCAACCAAAGCTCAGGGACGCCGTGATGGCGGGCGCGCCCCGAGACGAGCTTCGAGTTCCGGAGTCCGCTGCACCGTAGTCGCCCTGACGACGAGGGACTTGCCCGCTCGGCGGACCCGAAGTGATACAACTTGCCCGGCTTTGTACCGCAGCAGCTCCGGGAGTGGAACCCCGGAGAGCTCCTGGCCGTTGATTGCCTCTACCGTGTCCCCAACCTGGAGGCCGGCGGCGGCGGCGGGGGAGTGCGGGTCGATGCGCATAACGCGCCCCATCCGTTGCTCAGCGGTGCAATCCGGTCGTGCGCACGCTGCAATGATCGCCCCGAGGTAGCCCGGGGCTGGGCCTGTTTGTGCGGCCGACGAGTGCGCCACGGCTGTCGCCACGCAGAGCAGCCAGGACAGGGTTCGCCGAAGAGTCGGTGACATCAGTGCGGTGTTCCCGATGATGCTGAGTCGAGGTTCTGGCTCGCAAGCGCCATCATGGCGCTCGTGAGGTTGGGCGACAGTGGTACGTCCGTGCGCGCCATCGCCAGCAGCTCTCGACCATCAAGCACGAGGAGCAGCGGAGCCTGCGCTCGCAACTTGCTGAAGGAAGACGACAGGTCCACTCGGCCAACGCGGGCACGAATCCGCTCTCTCGTAACCATCTCCCGGAACATGCTGGTGTCGCCATCGACAGCGAGAATGAGTATTCGCAGCTGCGGCAGGTCGTGACTCGCTTGTCGAAGGAGAGCAAGAGGCGTACTGCATCCAAAGCAGTCGTGTTCGCTCGTGATCCAGACGACGGTTCTTCCCGCGCCGACCAGGTGCGCGTCAAGGTCCTCGAATGGCGCATTCGACCTGCAGGCCATCGAAAGGACCGCCAGCCAGCACACGAGCAGCTTCGTCGGAGGGCTCACGGTCGAACTCGGGGCGATGCCACCTGCCACACACTCGGAGACCCGGTCACAGGGTCGGTGAAAACAAGGCCCATCGGCGAAACGAACAAGAGCTGAGCACCGGTCTCGGTGTCCATGGTCACCGTTCCACTCGGTGAGAGGCGGGCCAAGTGCCAGTCCGGTCCATATGAGCCAAACCGGAGGTATTGCACGTAGAGGGCACCGTCGGACGACGAAAACGCCCGCTCGACCCGTGCCCCCGTTTGCAACCACGACCGGAACTCCGGAGAAAGCGGTCCGCTGTTTGGTGCCTCGCCCACGTGATATGAGAATGAGCGGAGCGAGAGTGGCCGCTTGATCGGAACCTGCGCGGTGCCCGGGAAGAGGTACAACGAGTCGGCGAGCGAAAACGTGACGACCAGGGTATCTGCTCTGGCGGCAACGAACGCGCCCCCAGTGGTGGCGACGATGCGACGCGAGGCGTTCCGCACTACAGGGGGCTCGAAGAAGCTCCCAGCCAGACTGTCGCTTTCAGGGCCCCAGCGGTGGAGCAACAGCAGTCGGCCATGAACCATCCTCTGCGTGGAGACAAAGATGGTCTGCCCAATGGCCACCATTGAGTAAATCGGCGAAGGCGAGACTCTGACGCGCCGCACGATGGTACCGGATGCGCTGAACACGGAAATACCTCCTTCAGCATCTCCGACGGCGATCCGGTTGTCGGGAAGTCGAATCGCGGCCAACGGAGGACCGGGAAACTCACCTGGTCCCCCGCCGGCCCTTCCAAAGTACATGAGCAGCCTTCCGTTGAGGTCGTACCTCCTCACCTGGGACTCGCGTGCATCGACGACGAGCACCCCGCCGCGTGCGTCGTTTGATGCGGCCACCGCCACGTTCAGGACGCCTTTAGGCTCCTCCAGGTCCACTCTGGGCCCAAAGGTGAAGTGTTGAGCCAGCCGGGACGCTTGGGCTCCCGTAGCTCGTGCTGAGAGAAGGGTGCTGCAAAGCGCCAGGCACATGTACGAACGGCCGTTCTTCATCAGATCCCGTCACCTCTGGCAGAGCGACCTGAGACTGTCCGTCACTACGCGATCCAGCAGCAGTCGAGGCCGATGCAATCCTGGCCAAGGCACGCCCATTGAAAGAGGATCGGGAGCAGAACGAGATGCTTCGACATACGTACCTCCTTAAGCTGCTCGGGAGTCAGGTATAGCCCAGGCACAGGCCAGCGCCGCCACGATGGGATGTATGCGACACCGCGTCAATAGCCAGTTTGTTGACGCACTCAGTCGGCGGCGACGGGCTCAACTGGAGTTGAGCTGTGCCGTGGTTTCGGACCCCGCAGGAACCATCCTGCACGGAGCAGTCAGACATGCGTGAGTTGCGTGCAATGTGTGTCGCCTGCAGCGCAGCGGAGGTCTAGCGTGCGCCGCGCACGGCTGCGAGCTGCTCGACGTACTGCTGGAGTCGCGATCCCGGCGGATCGAGCGCCGCGGCAGCCTTGAGGTAGGGGAACAGGTCGCCGACCAGCGGCAGGTCGAGCCGGGTGCCACGGTGCATCACGAACGCCGCGCCGCGTTCCACTACGAGGAATGCCGGGGTGCCACCGTAAACCGCTGACAGCCCGACGTCGATCATGATGACCTTGCCGCCGAATCGGGGCATCACGGTCCCGGGCGTCACGGTGTGACCGATGACGATATGCTTCACCCCAAACCGCTGCAGCAGCGTGTCCACCAGTGGCGCGAGCATCGCCTCGTCCCCCGTGGCGAGGCCGCGGTACCACAGGGGCCCCAGCGAATCTTCGGCGATATTGTCGGGCGGTGGAGCCTTGTCGCCGGCGAGCGCGGCGCGCACCGCGGTGTTCAGTTCGTCCAGGCTCATGCCGGAGTACTTCGATGACAGGCCGCCGTGCAGGAACAGCATGTCGTTGATCCGGATCACCGCGTCGTGCGTCCGGATCCAGGTGCCGTACTTCCCGTTGCCTTCGAAGGCAAACCGCTGCTCGACCCAGCCCGGTGGATGTTCGTCGAACCACATCTTGCGATAGGCACTATCGCCACGCCGCGCAGAGTCCGACAACACCTGCCACGCCCGCTCCTGCAGCGCGGACCAGTTGCCCGACTTGTACGACGCGTACTCACCGGCCGACACGTAGCGCAGGTCGCCGAGGATGTTCATGGCCTCGTGGTTGCCGATCAACGGGATGACGCGCCCGCCGGCCTTCCGGGCCGGGCCCGAGAGGGCCATCAGCAGGTCCATCACTTTGCGTGACGCCGGACCGCGATCCAGCACGTCGCCCGTCTGGACCAGGAAGGTGCGTCCGCCGGTCCAACGGGCCTTGCTGTCGATCACGCCGGCCTCCCGCAGCACCAGGACAAACTGTTCGTAGTCCCCGTGCACGTCGCCCACCGCCACGATGCGCTCGACGTTGTCGAACGTATCCTGCGCGCGCACCGTCGCCGGGAGCATGGCGAGGCACGCCAGCACGACGACGCGCAGCGTGTGCACGGAAAGCCTCCGAAAGGAACGTCCTATGGTAGCGCGCGGCGTGATGCGCCGCGAGCAACGAGTTCAGCGGGTACCGCGACAGGCCCCGGGTGTACCGGAACCGGTCAGCGAGGAGCCGGCTTGACCCCCAGCTCGTCGGTGATACCCGTCGTCGCGCCCGGAGGTGCCTGGCGCGCGCCGGAACCCTGGCGACGAGGACGTAGTTCCAGCACCATCGCCTGGAGCGGAGCGAGGTGCAGCGTCATCGTGCGCGGACCGTTACCCAGGCTTTCGACGGCGTGACGGCCCGTGGCATCGTGCCGGGTGATCGACACAGAACGCGGCAGCCCAAACGCCGACGGGTCGAGGTCGAGCGTGAACGTGACGGTGTCTTCGGAGATGCTCGCGAGCGCGAGGGCGACACGCCCATCGCGTGCGCGCCAGGCGCCCGAGAGCACGTCCGGCGTTCGCACCGTGGCTTCGGATGCGCCGCCGCGCCGCGCGGCGTAGATCGACACGCGCGACATCAGGATCGTCCGCTCGCTCACCCCAAGGCGCGGTGCGCGCAGCATCGTCCCGCGCTGGAAGAAGTCGAGCAGGTCGTAACGCAATCGAGCGAGGTGCTCGAGGTAGTCGATCTGTCGGCGACGCGCCGAGAGCTGCTCCGGCAGAAAGTTCGCGATCGTTGGCTGCATGCCCCAGACGAACATGCGCGCCTGCTCCAGGTAGTACTGCGAGCGATACTTCAGGTCGAGCAGCGTCATCGCGTTCGCCGGACGCGTGCTGTCGGGCCACAGGTCGTCGTATGGCGGCCAGGTGAGTGACCCGTAGGTACCGTACGTCAGGGCATACGGGTGATACACGGCCTGGAAGAACGGAATGACCTCCCAGCCGCTGGCCGGATCGATGTAGCGCTCCTGGCTCACCTGCAACGTGAGGAAGGCGTCGAGGTCGGGGAGCCAGCTTTCACCACCACCCTCGCCGGCGTACGCGAGTGGCTTGCCCGCGGTTCGCCGCCGCAGGTCACGCGCGAGCGAGCGAAAGCCGTCCATCCAGTAGTGCCCACCGCCCACCGGATGGCCGTGGTCCGGACTCCAGCACAACAGGCTCAGGACCGCCTGATCCATGTAGAGTCCGTCGATGCCGTACTGGTGCACTACGGTGACTGCGATGCCCGCGTACTTGTCGCGCCAGAACGATGTGGCGATGTCCATCGGCGCGCAGGGCTGCGGATCGAACACGTTGTACGTCTCGCGCCGCACCGTCCCATCGCGCTCGCGCACAGCAAAACGTTCGGCGCCCTCGCGTACCCAGCTCGGCGTGTTCACGCACCAGAGCCGCTGGTTCATGTACACGATGGCGTGGAGCTTCTCCTCGTGCGCCTTCGCGACGGCCTGCGTGAACGCCTCGGCGCCCTCGCGGGGCGGGAGGTAATCGGGGAAGCTCGTGTCGTATGGGCCACCGTGCCACCAATGCCAGAACACGGAAACCGGCAGACCAGCGTCACGCTGGAGCGCGGCGGCCGGCTCGAGCACTACCGGCGAGCGGCCACGGTTCCATACCCAGATTCCCGTCTCACGCACCCATGCCGGCGACGTGCCGTTCGCCAGTCGACTCTCGCGAGCCCAGTACTGCCGCGTTCCCCACGAGCGATAGCGCTCCGCCGCGGCAAACCAGCCGTCTTGGGTCACGCCGACGATCGCGGCGTAGGTCGGCGCGTAGGTCGAGCGCTTGGCCGGATCTGATGGCACGTGCACCATGTCGTAGCCGACGCGGCCGTCACGCGTCCCCCAGAACGCGAAGCTCTTGCGATACGCGGCGGTGTCATCGGCGGCGAGGTAGAGCCCTCGACCAGCGCTGGTCGTGAACGACAGTGCCTGCAGTGACAACTGCCCCGGATAGCTCCACTCGAGGCGACGGCCCAGACCATCAGGGCCCGCGAGCAATCGCCGAAGTTCGCGCGTGCGCTGGCCCATCCATTGTGGTACGGCGAGTTCCTCCCCATCGCCGGACGCGGCGATCCCCGTGATCCGCGGGAAATGCACGCCTTCGACATCGAGCCCGTCGATGCCGTCGAGCCGGATGCGCCACGCGCTGGTCGAGTCGCGACGAAGCCGCACGGTCGCGACGACGCGCAGCCTCGTGGCGGGCGCCGCAAAGCGGTCCCATGTGAGCTCAAGGCCCTGACCCGTGCGACGCCAGGTGAAGCGGCCGGCCGCTTGCGCGGCGATCGGCGTGGCGCCAGGTGCGCGATCGAGGAGCCACAGGCCAACCGAGTCCCGTGCGGCGCCCGCGAGCGCGCGACGCTCGCCGTCCGAGAGTTCGATGAGGTGTCCGTCGTCGGGCGAGAGTGTGAGGACGATCCCCGGCCTCCGGAGACGAGGAGTGGCGGTCTGGGCCAGGGTGGCCACCGGGGCCAGCAGGAGCACGAAAGTGAGTACACGACGCATGTCGACAGCATAGCGTGCGGACGGGGCGCGTGTCTGTCGGGGGCAGGTTCGCGCGACGCAAGGAGGGGACTGCCCTTCAATCTGCCGTGCCTCGGATGTTGCTTTCCCCGCCGATCCGCGGCATGGCCGCGCGGACGTCCCGCATCGCCGCGCCCGGTCCTCATGCCCGCATGACCCAGAAACCCAGACAGAAGTCGTTCGATCGTTCGATCGTGGAAGGTCCGATCGCCGCGGCCGTCGGAAAGCTCGCGTGGCCCACGGTGCTGCAGAACGTGATCGGCGGCATGCAGGGCGTCGTCGACCACGCACTCGTGGGCCACTACGTGGGTTTCACCGGCAACGCCGCGGTTGGCGTCTCGCTGCAGATCTTCATCGTGGTGATCGTGTTCGTGATGTCGCTGTACACGGGCATGGGCGTGCTCGTGTCGCGCGCGACGGGAGCCGGCGACCACGAGACGGTGAACCGCGTGGTGTATCAGGGCTTCCTCGCCTCGCTGATGCTCTCGCTGCTCGTGCTCGCGCCCATCGGCTGGTTCGCGGCGCCGTGGCTGCTCGAGCTGGTGAACGCGACGGCGGAGGTGCGCGAGGAGGCGTTGCCCTTCCTGCGCACGATGCTGGTGGGCGGGATCGGGATGATGATGTTCTTCATGCTCGGCGGCGCCCTGCGGGCGGCCGGTGATGCGCGCACGCCCCTCCGGCTCGGCGTGGCCATGACCGCGCTCAACATCGGGCTCAACGTGGCGCTCATCACCGGACTCGGCCCGCTCCCCGCGTTAGGCACGGTTGGCGCTGCCGTGGGCACCGTCATCGCCGGCGTCCTCGTCAGCGGGACGGGCTTTGCGCTCCTGCTCTCGGGGCGCCTCGTCGTCGCCTGGCACCGTGGCATGGACTGGCGCCCCGACTGGGTGATCATCCGGCAGATCTTCCGCTTTGGCCTGCCCACCGGGCTCCAGGGGATCGCCATGAACATCGCCGGGATCATGCTGCTGCGTTTCATCGGCTCGCTGCCGCTCAGCGCCCAGACGCAGGCGGCCTACGCGATCGGGTACACGGAGCTGTTCTCTTTCATTACCTGGACCTCGGTCGGGCTCATGGGCGCCGCCGCCGCCGTCGCCGGGCAAAACCTCGGCGCCAATCAGCCCGATCGCGCCGAGCGCGCCGTCAACATCGCGGCCCGGTTCGGACTCGGCATTGCTGCGTTTGTCGGCCTGTTCTTTCTCGCGATCCCCAACCAGCTGTACGGCATCTTCGGCATGCAGGACGCGCTCGTCGTGGGCATCGGTCGCGAACTGCTGCGCTGGCTCAGCCTGTCGGGCCTGTTCATTACCGTCGCGCTCACGTTCACGGGCGGGCTTCAGGGGACTGGCGACACCAAGGGCCCCCTCTACATCTCGATCATTTCGCAGATCGGCGTGCCGCTCGGCATCTGTGCCGTGCTGCAGGCCACCACCGGACTCAGCGCCACGGGCATCTGGATCGCGATCGTGGTCGGCCACATGACGCGCGCCGCGCTCACGGTGGCGCGGTTCCGGCGCGGCAAGTGGCGCACGATCGACATCGGCCTGCCGAGCGGGCGCGCGGCGAGCTGATCGTCCGCTCGCCGGCCTCGCAGCAGGGCACCGTAAGGGGCGAATACCGAATGGGCGACCGGTGGCGGCGTCCTGGTGGACGGCAAACGCGTCGCCAACCAGTGCCTGCCGGCACGAAAGCGTTCGGAAGAACGGCCGCGAGCGGGGATCCGATCCATGCCCTGCCCGCGGCCGCAGCGCCTGCTCGCCGCGCCGTGGCGCCCCTATCCGCGCACAGCGCGGGCCGGTAGCGTAGGCGCCATCCTCTCGCGGAGAGTTCGTCATGCGGTGGACGATGCGTGTTCCGGTGGCGTGTGTGTTGTCCCTGGCGCCCATGCTCGGGCCCGCGCAGCCGACAGCGGCGCGCATTCCCGCTGAAGCCTTCGCCGCATTTCACTGGCGGACCATCGGTCCCGAGGGCAACCGCTTCACCTCAGCGGTCGGCATTCCCGGCGACCACCTCACCTACTACGTCGGTTCGGCGTCGGGCGGCGTGTGGAAGACCACCGACGGCGGCGTGAACTGGGACCCGATGTTCGACCGTGAGGAGGTGCAATCCATCGGCGCGCTCGCCATCGCGCGATCCGATCCCAACGTGGTGTGGGCGGGCACGGGTGAAGCGCACATCCGCTCCCACATCTCGGTGGGGCAGGGCATCTACAAGTCGGTCGATGCGGGTCGAACGTGGACGCGCATGGGGCTCGAGCGCACCGGACGCATCGCACGCATCGTGGTCCATCCCACCAACCCTGATGTGGTCATGGCTTGCGCGCTCGGCCACGCCTACGGACCACAGCCGGAGCGCGGCATCTTCCGGTCGACCGACGGAGGCGCGTCGTGGACGAAGGTCCTGTTCGTCGACGAGAACACCGGCTGCTCCGATCTTGCGATGGATGCGCGCAATCCGCGTGTGCTGTTCGCCGGCATGTGGCAGATCGAGATCCATACGTGGGGTCGCACGAGCGGAGGCCCAGGCAGCGGCCTGTTTGTCTCCCGCGATGGCGGCGTCACCTGGTCCCGCCTCACCGGCCGTGGCCTGCCGACGAAGCCGGTGGGCAAGGTGGCCGTGGCGATCTCCGCGTCGAATCCCGATCGCGTGTATGCCCTCATCGAGACGGGCGACGGCATTCCCTGGGAGGGCCGCGACACCGAATCCGGCCAACTGTGGCGGAGCGATGACGGTGGGAACGCGTGGACCCTCACCACGCGCGACCGCAACGCCATGGGCCGCGCCCACTACTACTCGCGGATGGCCGTCGCGCCCGACGATCCGGACGAGACGTATTTCCTGACGGCCTCGTACGCGAAGTCGATCGACGGTGGCCGCACCCTCACGGTGCTCCCGCGTGCCCAGGCGCCCGGCGGCGATCACCACGACATCTGGATCGATCCGACCAATGCTCAGCGGATGATCGTGGCCCACGACCAGGGTCTGTCGATCACGCAGAACCGTGGCCGCACGTGGTTCAGGCAGCGGCTGGCCAACGCGCAGATCTACCACGTCACCGTGGACAACGAGATCCCCTACAACGTCCTCGGCAACAAGCAGGACGAGCCGTCCTACCGCGGCCCCTCTAACAGCCGAGTGCAGGGGTTCGGTGGAGGGGGCGGGATCTCCCGCGGGATGTGGCACTCCGTTGGCGGCGGCGAAAGCGGGTGGGCAACGCCGGACCCCAAGAACAGCAACCTGATCTGGTCCACGGCTTCCGGTTCCGGCATGGTGGGCGGCATCGTCGTGCGCTTCGAAGAGGACCGCCGCCAGTTCCGGAACGTCGAGGTGTGGCCGAACCAGTCCAACGGGCCGGCCTCCGGTGTGCGCTATCGGTTCGTGTGGGACGCGCCGCTACAGATCTCGCCGCACGACAACAACACGATCTACGTCGGGAGCCAGCACGTGCACCGCACGCAGGACGGCGGACAGAGCTGGCAGGTGATCTCGCCCGACCTGACGCTGAATGATCGCAGTCGCATGGGCGTGTCCGGCGGGCTCACGCCCGACAACATCGGCGTGGAGTATGCGGGCGTGGTGTATGGCATCGCCGAATCGCCGCGCGAGAAGGGACTGATCTGGGTGGGCACCAACGACGGTCTCGTGCAGCTCACGCGCGACAACGGCGCGACGTGGACCAACCTGACGCGCAACATCCCCAATCTTCCGCCGTGGGGCTCGGTGCGCAGCATCGCTCCTTCGCGCTGGGACGCGGGCACGGCATGGATCACGATCGACTTTCATCAGGTGAACAATCGCGATCCCTACATCTACCGGACGCGCGACTACGGACGCACCTGGTCGCTCGTGGTGAACGGGATCCCGAAGAGCATGCTCAGCTACGCAAAGATCATCATCGAGGATCCCGTGCGGCGCGGTCTGCTCTACGCGGGGACGGAGAACGGGATCTACGTCTCCTTTGACGAAGGCGACCTGTGGCAGCCCCTGCAGAACGACATGCCACGCGCCCCCGTCTCCGGCATCGTCGTGCAGGAGCACTTCAACGATCTGGTCGTATCCACGTATGGTCGCGGCTTCTGGATCATGGACGACATCACGCCCCTGAGGCTGCTGACTCCCCAGGTCCTCGCCAGCGCGTCGCATCTGTTTACGGTGCGGGATGCGTATCGCTTTCGACCAATCACCGCGCCATCCACCACCTATGACGACCCGACCACGGGCGAAAACCCGCGGTACGGCGCGTCGATCAACTACTATCTCAAGACGCCGGCATCGCGACCGGTCCGCGTGGTGATCACCGATGCGCAGGGCGCCACCGTCCGCACCCTGGCCGGGACCAGGGCCGCCGGTGTGAACCGCGTGTATTGGGATCTCCGCTACGAACCGTCTGCCGAAGTCCGCCTGCAGACGAGCCCCATGTACGCGCCGCACATTGTGCCGGGCCCGGAGGGTCGCGTCGCGCCCGGCACCAATCGCCTGAGCATTCTCGCGCCACCGGGGACGTATACCGTAAAGCTCATTGTGGACGGGCGCGAAGAAACGCAGCCACTCGTCGTCCTCAAGGATCCGCACTCCGGCGGCACGGAGGGCGACATCGCCGAGCAGGTCCGCGAACTCACGGGCCTCGGTCGCGACCTCAACGAGGCCGCGGACGCCGTGCATCGCATCGAGTCGGTGCGCGTGCAGCTCGAGGCGATCCAGCGATCCGTTGACGACGCTACGGTACGCCGGGCCGCGGATTCGCTGGCGCAGAAGCTCATCGATCTCGAGCTGAATCTGGTGGAGCTGCGCATGACCGGCGACGGCCAGGACGGCGTGCGTTTCGCTGCGAAGCTGATCTCCAAACTTGGCTACCTCGCCAACGGCATGGCGGCGAGCGACCACCGTCCGACGTCGCAGCACGTGGAGGTGAAAGGCATCCTGCACGGCGAACTCGAAGGACACCTCGGCGCGCTCGACACGTTGTTCTCGCGTGATGTCGCCGCGTTCAATGCGCTGCTCCGTTCGCGCAACGTGCCGAACATCGTCGCCCGCTTGCGTGGCCCGATAAGTTGATGATCGTGAAGACAGTCGGGTTTCTCTTCTTGGTGATGATCGCCGGCCTGGCGATCCTTCTGCTTGTCGCCAGCGCGCGCTGGAACGGCGTTTCTGACGATGTGCGCGCGCAGCTCATGGTCGGGAGTCGCGCAGACCCTGGCACGGTCTCGTTCGGGGCGGCGTTCGACTCGCTGCCGGGGCCCGTGCAGCGGTACCTGCGCACGGTGCTCCGTGAGGGGCGTCCGGTGATTTCCCGTGTACGCGTCGAGGAGGAGGGCACGTTCCTCACCCGACCGGAGCGCGACGTCTGGGGCGCGTTCTCGGCGATGCACGACATCGTGTCGCAGCCTGCAGGGTTCCTGTGGGATGCGCGTATTTCGATGGGTCCCGGCATCACGGTCCGCGTGCGGGACGCGTTCGTCGACGGCGCGGGTTCGATGTTTGGCAGCATTCACGGGGTCATTCGCGTGGTGAACATGGCGGACAGTCCCGAACTCTCCGTCGCGGCGCTTCAGCGTTGGCTTGCTGAATCCGTCTGGATTCCGACCGCGCTGCTCCCCGAGAACGGGGTGCGATGGACCGCGCTCACCGATTCGAGTGCACGCGCCTCCGTCACGTCAGGGCCGACCACCGCCTCGCTCGACTTCTTCTTCGATGCGAGCACTGGGCTGGTGACACGCGTGTACTCGGCCAGTCGCGGTCGAGCGGTGAACGGAGCCATGGAGCCGACGCCCTGGGAAGGTCGGTGGTTCGACTGGTCTGAGCGAGACGGCGTGACGGTCCCGGGCGCTGGCGAAGTGGCGTGGCTCCTCCAGGCAGGTCCGCAGGCGTATTGGCGCGGACGGGTTGCGGCGTACGCGGTGCCGGCCGAGGCCGTGCGCCCCGCTGGCGCGGGCGCCGACGCACGCCGGTGAATGTCGCAAGGCTGATTGTGCACGAGCCCGCGGGACCGATCGGCAGCTTTCGTCGCGGCGAACCGCGGGACGCCGCTGCGCTGGCCGCGTTCGCCGCTCGCACGTTTCGCGAGACCTTTGGGCATTCGGCGAGCGCCGCCGACCTCGACGCACACGAAGCGGCGGCGTACGGGACCGCGCAGCAGGAGCGCGAACTTGTCGATCCTGACACCATCACCATCCTCATTGAACACGAAGGCAGCCTGCTCGGCTTTGCGCAGGTTCGTCGCGCGTCGCCGCCGGAGTGTGCGGCGATCACCGATGCGATCGAACTGCACCGCTTCTATGTGGATCGGCCATGGCACGGGCGTGGTCTCGCACCGCGACTCATGTCCGAAGTGCGCCGCGCCGCGCGCGAACTCGGTGGCTCGGCGCTCTGGCTCGGTGTGTGGGAGCACAACGCGCGTGCCATCGCCTTCTACCGCAAGAGCGGCTACGAGGATCGTGGGTCGACCGACTACTGGGTAGGTCCCGATCGTCAGACGGATCGGGTGATGGTCGCCGTGCTGGGATCCGGCGAATAGCGCCCCGACGCTAAGTTTCCCGCGCGCCCGCCGCGTCCGCGACGGGCCTGCGACCCCGTCCCCGTTCAGGCCATGACCATCGTCTGGTGGATCGTCGGCATCCTCGTCTTGCTGTTCGTGGTGTACATCGGGTACGGCGTGTACCTGGCCACGGTGCTCAAGTGGGAAGACGAGCAGACCGTCGGGCTCAACTACTACGGCCTTCCCCCGGCGGGCCGCGCCGCCTTCAAGGCGCAACTCCGCGCCCACGCGCGACGTCTCGCGCCGATGCTCCGCCTCAACGCTCGGCTCGCACGCCTGGACTTCGCCCGCGCTCGCATTCAGCTGGATGGCGTGTCGGGACCGACCGGCAGCTGCAGCGTCGAGAGCTTTGCCGCCGCCAAGGCGTATGAGCCGCGACCCGAAGACGTGTTTGTCGTCACGCAGATGAAGTGCGGCACGACGTGGATGCAGAACGTGGTGTACGAGGTACTGAACCGCGGCCACGGCGACCTCGTGGAAACGGGGAAGGCGATGTACGCGCTCTCCCCGTGGCTCGAAGGGCGAAAGAGCGTGCCCATGGCCCTCGCCTCCCCGATCGGTACCGAACGCCCCTCGCGCATCATCAAGACGCACATGCCGGTGGCGCTCTGCCCGTTCAATGCGCGCGCGAAATACATCTACGTGGCGCGGCACCCGGTCTCGTGCTTCGCGAGCTGCATCGACTTCGTCGACACGAACGTCGGCGGTATGTCGCCGGAACTGCCGGCCTTCGAAGCGTGGTACACGTCCCGCGACCTCATGTGGTGGGGCACGTGGCCGGATCACGTGAAGGGCTGGTGGGACCGGTCCAAACAGCATCCCAATGTGCTGTTCGTCTTCTTCGAAGACATGAAGCGCGACCTCGGCGCGGTCACCAGGCGCGTCGCGGAGTTCCTGGATGTGGCTCCGTTGAGTGACTCGGAGCTGGTCGCCGTGGTGCGCAAGTGCGGCTTTGCCTACATGCAGGAACACCAGGACAACTTCGAGATGCATCCGCCGCACATCCTCCAGACGAACGCGGAACTGTTCGTCGCGGGGACGGCCGACCGCTACAAGAACGTGCCAGCCGATATCCGCGCGCGTGTGGCGGCGTGGGTGGCGCAGGAGATGGCGGCCAGCGACTTCCCGCTGGCCCGGTACTATCCCGATGTCGTGCCGGAGCCGAAGCGTTAGGCGCGGACCAACGACATGAGGCAGGCCATCTCGCTCTTCGGCGCACTCCTCATTCTCGTGCCGTTCGCCGCCAATCAGCTTGGGCGCATGGCGAGCGACTCGCGCGCGTTCCAGCTCCTCAACGCCGTCGGCGCGGGCATCCTCACCGTGATTGCGCTGCTCGAGCGCCAGTGGGGGTTTGTGCTGCTGGAGGGGACGTGGTCCCTGGTCAGCGTGGTGGGCATGGTTCGCACATTGCGCCAACCCGGGGGCCGGGCTCAGGAATAGCGCCGAGGTCAAATTGGCTTCGCTGACGGCACCGCGCCGGCCGCACGCGACGCCGTGGTTCTCGGCACGGCCGCGGCGGTTCCCGGTTCCGGCACCCGAGGGAGGGCGAGCGCGGCCGCTCCTCGCTCGGGCCGCTGCGGCCCGCACCCGTTGCCCAACTCCCTCCCGTGCTCGAACTTCCCCCCGTCCTCGTCCCGGTCCCGGCCGCCCGAATGCTTCGACACAGCCTCGTCCTCAGCGCCCTCGCCGCCGCGCCGCTCGCTGCGCAGGTGAAGCCGGTGAACGATCTGCCCAATCCCTACGTGACGGTCGAGAGCTGGGCGAAGATGCCCGAGGGTCGCACCTGGGGCTCCACGAGTGCGGTCTCGATCGCGCCCGATGGCCGCAGCGTCTGGGTGTTCGAACGCTGCGGCCAGAACTCGTGCGCCGATTCCGACCTCGACCCCATTCTGCACTTTGACGCCGACGGCAAGCTCGTGAAGGCGTTCGGCAAGGGCATGTTCATTTTTCCGCACGGCATCGAGGTGGACCGCGAGGGCAACGTGTGGGTCGTGGATTGTGCCTGCATCGGTCGTCGGCCGGACTCACTGCCGCCCAAGGGCCATCAGGTCTTCAAGTTCAGCCCCGACGGCAAGCTCCTGATGACCCTGGGCAAACCCGGCGGCGGCAAGGGCGCCGACTATTTCTGGCAGCCGAACGACGTGCTCGTGGCGCCCAACGGCGACATCTATGTAGCCGAGGGTCACTCGTCCGCGGCCGATGCCAACGCGCGCATCATTCGGTTCGACCGCACGGGAAAGTTCCTCGCCGCGTGGGGCACGAAGGGGTCTGGCCGCGGGCAGCTGGACCAGCCGCACACCATGGCCATGGACTCGCAGGGTCGGTTGTTTGTTGGCGACCGGAGCAACAACCGCATTGTCATCTACGACACGAAGGGCACGGTCCTCGACGAGTGGTATCAGTTCTCGCGCCCCAGCGGCATCTGGATCGACGCGAGCGACAACCTGTATGCAGCGGACTCGGAGTCCGGGTCGGTCTCGCGTACCCGAACCGACTGGAAGCGTGGCATGCGGATCGGGTCGGCAAGGACCGGAGAAGTGAAGTTCTTTATCCCGGATCCGGCCGAGAACCCGCCGAGCACCAGCGCGGCGGAAGGCGTGGCGGTCGACCGGAACGGGGTGATCTATGGCGCCGAGGTGGGTCCCAAGGCCCTCAAGCGGTACGTGAAGAAATAGGGTGACCCGGGGTCGAGCGCTGCGGATCGGTTGACGCCGGTCGGCAGCGCTTTTTTTCGGCCCGGTTGCGTTGTGCCTCTGGTCCGGGCGGCTCCCCGGACCGTATCGTTCCGGTCTGCCGTCCAGCCAACCGCCGGCCAAGGAGTCACCATGAAGGTCTCGTTCAAGGTCAATGGGAAACCCACGACCGTCGATGTCGCGGCCGATATGCCGCTGCTCTGGATCCTGCGGGACGTGCTCGACCTCAAGGGCACCAAGTTCGGGTGCGGGATTGCGCAATGCGGCGCGTGCACGGTGCACGTGAAGGGCGTCGCCACCAAGTCGTGCCAGTTGCCGGCCTCGCGCCTCGCGGGCGCGGACGTCGTCACCATCGAGGGCCTCACGCCGGACGGTGGCCACGCGTTGCAGCAGGCCTGGATCCAGCACGACGTGCCACAATGCGGGTACTGCCAGGCCGGCCAGATCATGTCGGCGGCCGCGTTACTCGCGAAGAAGCCTCGGCCCACCGATGCGGACATTGATTCGGCGATGAACGGCAACCTCTGCCGGTGCGGGACGTACACGCGCATCCGCGCTGCCATCCACACCGCGGCGGGCACCGCGACCACCGACGGGGCTGCCAACGGCAGCCGCGACGAGTAGGAGGAACCGACCATGACCACCATGTTCCGCGCCGATCGACGTGAGTTCCTCCGCGTGAGTGCCATCGCCGGCGGCGGTCTGCTGCTCGGTACCTACATCGAGGGAGCGAGTGCTGCCGAGGCCTTCGCGTCCGGCACACGTGGCACCGCCCTCGCGGACTTCGCGCCGAACGCGTTCATCCGCATGACGCCGGACGGCATCGTCACCATCGTCGGCAAGAACCCGGAGATCGGTCAGGGCGTGAAGAACATGCTCCCGATGCTGATCGCCGAAGAACTCGACGTGGAGTGGAAGAACGTCCGCGTGGTGCAGGGCGACCTGGACACCACGAAGTTCGAGGCGCAGTTCGCCGGAGGGTCGACGGCAACGCCAACGAACTGGTTGCCCATGCGTCGCGTGGGCGCCGCAGGTCGCGCCGTCCTTGTCGCCGCCGCCGCCGAAACGTGGGGTGTTCCGGCGAGCGAGTGCACGACCGCGGCCGGTGTGGTGCATCACCGGGCCTCGGGCAAGCAGGCCCCGTACACGGAGCTGCTGGCCAGGGCGGCGACCATGACGGCGCCGGCGCTGAACACGGTCGCGCTCAAGGATCCCAAGGACTTCACGATCATCGGCAAGACCACGCGCGGCGTCGACGTCCCGGCGATCGTGACCGGCAAGCCGCTGTTCGGCATCGACGTCACGGTCCCGGGCATGCTGTACGCCGTGTATCAGAAATGCCCGGTGTTCGCGGGCAAGGCGACGTCAGCCAATCTCGATGCCATCAAGGCGATCCCGGGGGTGAAACACGCGTTCATCCTCGAAGGCACCAGCAACCTGGCCGGCCTCGTGGGAGGCGTGGCGATCGTTGCGGACAGCTGGTGGACGGCGCAGTCCGCGCGCAAGCAGCTCAAGGTCACCTGGAATGAAGGCGCCACGGCGTCGCAGTCGAGCGCCGGGTTCCAGGCACAGAGCGAGGCACTGGCCGCGCAGGCGCCTCAGCGCTCCCTCCGCAAGGACGGGGATGTGGCCGCCGCGTTCGGTGCGGCGGGCGTGAAGGTCGTCAAGGCCGCGTACTACTACCCGTTCATCTCGCACGCCACGCTCGAACCGCAGAACTGCACCGCGCACTGGTCCAACGGCAAGATGGAGATCTGGTGCCCGAGTCAGACTCCCGCCGGCGGCCGAACGCTCGTCGCGCGCACGTTAGGCATCCCGGAAGAGGCGATCACGGTCCACCTCACCCGCATGGGCGGTGGCTTTGGCCGGCGTCTGTACAACGAACCGATGGTGGAAGCTGCGGCCATCGCGAAGGAAGTTGGCGTGCCGGTCAAGCTGGTCTGGTCACGTGAAGACGACATGACCTACGATCAGTACCGATCCGCGGGATGGCACTACTTCACCGGCGCGGTCGACGGGAGCGGCAAGCTCGTGGGCTGGCGCGACCACTTCGTCTCGTTCGGTGAAGGCAACAACTTTGCGCCGAGTGCGGGCATGGGTGGGGCGGACTTCCCGGCGCGCTTCGTCCCCAACTTTGCGCTCGACGCCTCGGTCATGCCGCTCGGCGTGCCCACGGGCGCGCTGCGCGCCCCCGGCAGCAACGGCATCGCCTACGCCGTGCAGTCGTTCATCGACGAGATGGCCGAGGCGGCCGGCAAGGATCCGCTGCAGTTCCGCATCGACATCCTCTCCAACCAGGCCGTGCCGGACCCGGCGCCTGCCCAGGGTCAGCAGGGTCCACAGAACCTGCTCGACGCGCGGCGCATGATCGGCGTGCTCGAACTCGTCCGCGAGAAGTCCGGCTGGGGGAAGCCGCTACCGAAAGGCACTGGGATGGGTGTTGCGTTCCACTACTCCCATCGTGGACACTTCGCCGAAGTCGTGCAGGCGACGGTCGCAAAGGACGGCGAACTCAAGGTGGACAAGGTCTGGGTTGCCGGCGACATCGGAAGTGTCGTCATCAATCCCTCGAACGCGGAGAATCAGACGCAGGGCGCCGTGATCGACGGGATCGCCGAGGCCCTGGGCCAGGAGATCACCATCGAGAATGGCCGCGCGGTGCAGACCAACTTCAATCGGTTCCCGCTGATCCGGCTCCGCGAGTCACCGCCGGTCGAAGTGCATTTCCGCATCACCGAGTTTGCGCCCACGGGCCTGGGCGAGCCTGCGTTGCCGCCGGTGGTGCCTGCGCTCTGCCGCGCCATCAAGCAGGCGACGGGAAAACGTGTTCGGACCCTGCCGCTCTCGAAGCACGACCTGAGCTGGAAGGCCTGAACGTGGCCTCCGCGGCACGTAGGTGACAGAACGGCGCCTCACACGGGCGCCGTTTCTGTAACGGTCGATCTGCGCGTCCGGAGGTCGTACCCGCTGCTCCGCAACGGGCATCAGCGCTGCAAACGAAAACGGCGCCCTGTGACGGGCGCCGTTCATTGTTGTCGAGTTCAGCAGCCCGGATCCCAGTACACGGCCTGGTTGGCGAAGATCGCGGGGTTGTAGCTGCTGCCGACCACCAGGCCGCACGTCGCGCTGTTGTACGCCTGCGCACCCTGCGCGCCGGCCGGCGCGGGCAGGAACGTGATTGCACCACTGCGATCGGCGACAAACGCGTCCATGGTGCCGTAAAGCACAGCGCTCATGCCCCCGGAGATCGTGCCGCCTGGATGAATACCGTTGGCGATGCCACCGGCCCCCATGATGCGCGCGAGATGCGGATTGCCCCACGCCGGCCGGCCGTTGCGGTCCGTGCCCACCGTGCCATAGCCGGCGTCCACCGCCCATGGATCGATCCCCTTGAGACGCGTAACAACCCAACCTGTGGAACGCAGGCGCCACATCACGCCGCCCGAACCGCTCAGGCCGACGACGACGCGGTCGTTGTTGATGCCCGTGGCCTGCGTCCACGTGGCCCCCCGTGGCATCGGCAACACGGTGAACGTGCCGGTCGTGGCCTCCCAGTAGAACGCCTGGTACACGCCGTTCACGTTGATCGAACCCACGGCCTCGGCGCGGTCGTTCATGTCCCACACCCAGCCGAACTCGGGCCGCAGGATGGGAGCGGACGTCGGTCGCAGCCAGATCGCCGGGTTCTGCCAGGTCCCATACACCCATCCTGCGGCTGCTGCCGAGGCATTGACCGCTCGCGCTTCCGCGCGCGTGCCGCCGGCTTTGTTGAGCCAATACGTGCCGCCATGCAGATCCAGGAGAACCGCGTCGTCGCCCGCGAAGCCGACCATGTGCCCGCGATCGTTCACGTCGAGGAGCTCGGAGTGCTGGCCGGGAAACGGAACCTTGGGCCCATTGTACGACCACGGCGGCAGCAGCGCTGCGGCAGGCGTGGTGACCAGGCTCGACGGCGAGGCCGTGGGCTCCGAGCAGGCGAGGGTGACGAGGAGGGTGAGGGCGAGGACCGAGCGAATGCGCATGAGTACGGGTAAGGTCGTCCGAGTAACGCCAGGCGCCGTCGGAGTTTCTCACCGATGTCATCCAATGCCCGACCAATGGGTGCCGGTCCGCCCGACGGCCACGTGGTACGGCGCCATTCATCTTTCGGCATCGGGCAAACCCATGCGCGACTTGCGGCGCCAACGTCGCGAGCGGACACTGGACGCTCTTGTGCACGTTGACCGGCGGACGCGTGCATGCGGAACATCCGCCGCGGAGGGCAGGACGCATGACGGCCGTTCCCGTGCACGAAAAGACGTTCACCGTATCGCTCGATCTCGGCGAAGGCTTTGCGCAGCACGCCACCTTCGACGACTCCCCCGACATCGCGCCCGTCCTGATCGACGAGCCGGCGCCATTGGGTCAGGGATCGGGTGCGAGTCCCACGCGGCTCCTGGCGGCATCCGTTGGCAGTTGTCTCGCGGCGAGCCTGGCGCATTGCCTGCGCAAGAGCCGCGTGGATCTGCATGGCGTTCGGACCAAGGTCGAGGGCACGGTGGCGCGCAGTGAACGCGGGCGTCTGCGTGTCACCGGGTTTCGAGTTCTGCTGGAGCCGGTAGTGCCCGCGGACCAGCACGCGCGGCTCGGCCGCTGCGTCGAAGTCTTCGAGGATTTCTGCACGGTGACGGCCAGCGTGCGCGAAGCGATTCACGTGGAAGTCACCGTCGTGCCCACCGTGCCGCAGGCCTGAGCGGGCTGTGCGCGCCAACAGGTTGGCCGGCGCGCCGTGGCTCGTGTGGCCTGGCAGGTCATCCGTTGCATCCGAAAACGCGGGGCGTCGCCGCGAGAAGTTGTCGCGCTTGTCAGGCTGCGGCAGGGGCGCGCCGCGTTGAGATGCACCAGCCCGATTTAGTGACACGCTCAGAGTGGAGCGGTTGTCGCAGCCTCATGCCCGCGTCGGGCAATGACGCAGTGGTCGCGCGCGGTCGGCGCGAGAAGCGCCGCCGCCTCCAGGCGAAGGCCCTTTGGTGGTCGTAACTCCGGCGTCGGCCCGCTGGGCCCGCAGCCAGAAGGCTGGCGCGCGCCGGACGGCCCCGACAGCTTTCGCGCACAGGGAGGATCCGATGAAGCTCATCATTGAGATAGAGCCCGAGGCGGACGGCCGCTGGCTTGCGGAGGTGCCGACGTTGCCCGGGGTCATGGCTTATGGAACCACTCGCACAGACGCCGTGGCCCGTGTGCAGGCCGTGGCCCTGCGCGTCCTGGCCGAGAAGCTGGAGCATGGCGAGGCGGTACCGGAGTTGCTGGATCTATCATTCCAGGCCGCGTGAGCACGTGGGGCGCCGAAAAGCACGCCGGCTGCTGGCGGCGCTGCTTCGGATTCGTTGGGCAGTCAAGCGGCAATCCGGGTCCCATATGACGCTGTGGCGCGAGGGCTGGCCGGACTACGTGTTTGCGTTTCATGACGCGGAAGAAGTTGGGCCTCGGATGATGGCGCGCGTGGCGCGGCACACTGGACTCAGGCCAGAGGATCTGTAGGCCAGGCGGGTGCGTGAGATCTATGTCTGACAAACGGCAGCTGCTGCCAGCTGCCGTTGGCAGCCTTCATCCCGTGAGGAGCATTCACCGTGTGGAGCCTCGCCGGTGCTGAGGCTCTCACTTGATCAGGTGCAACAGAGCCGCGGTCGTCCGCGGGCAATCCCCCGGTTCCCCCCTACACCAGACCCATGTCGATTCGCCGGTTCCTGCTCGCCTCCGCGGCCCTCGCGCCCCAGCTCACGTTCGCCCAGGCCGCCACGCCGCCTGCCGCGCCCATCGTCGTCCGGGCGGCGCGCATGGTCGATGTCACGACCGGGCAAATCGTGGAGAACGCGCGCATCGTTGTGCAGGGCACACGCATCGCGAGCGTGAACCCGCAGACCCTGCCCGCGGGTGCGCGCATCGTCGACCTCGGTGATGTCACGCTCTTGCCGGGCTTCATCGATGCGCACACGCACCTGGCCGGCGAACTCGGCCCGGACATGCAGCTGGGACCGGTCACCGAAACGGAAGTCGACGCGGCCTACAAGGCGGCGAAACACGGCCGAACGACCGTGCTGGCGGGCTTCACCACGGTGCGTGATTTCGGCGGCAGCGTGACCGTGGCGTTAGGTAAGGCGGTCGAGCGCGGCGACGTCACCGCGCCGCACATCGTTCCGTCACGCAATGCTCTCGGCATCACCGGTGGTCACTGTGACGTGACCGGCTACGCTCCCGGCGTGCTCGAGCAGGATTCGAAGGGTGGCGTGGCGAACGGTCCGTGGGAGGTCGTGGAGGCTGTGCGCTACCAGATCAAGCACGGAGCGCAGGTGATCAAGACGTGCGCGACCGCCGGCGTGCTGTCGCTCGAAGGGCCGGTTGGCGCCCAGCAATACACCGCCGAGGAACTCGAGGCGATGGTCAACGAGGCTTCGCGGCACGGGGTGAAGGTGGCCGCGCACGCGCATGGCACCGAGGGCATCAAGGCGGCCATCCGGGCCGGTGTCGCCTCCATCGAGCACGGATCGCTGCTGGACGACGAAGCGATCGCGCTCATGAAGGAGCGCGGGACGTACCTCGTTCCCACGAGCTACCTCGTTGACCGCATCAACCTTCCGGTCCTTCCCGCGCTGGTGAGGAGCAAGGCCGAGACGATCCTGCCGCTCGCGCGCGCGAGCGTGCGGAAGGCGATCGCGGCCAGGGTCAGGATCGCCTTCGGCACCGATGCCGGCGTGTTTCCGCATGGCGAAAATGCGCGCGAGTTCGCGGTGTACGTGAAGCTCGGCATGACGCCGGCCGAGGCGCTCCGTTCGGGGACGTTGCACGCGGCCGACCTGCTGGGACTCAAGGATCGTGGCTCGATCGCCGCTGGTATGCTGGCGGATCTGGTCGCGGTACCGGGGAACCCCCTGCAGGACATCACCGCGACCGAGCGGGTGTCGTTCGTGATGCAGTCCGGCAAGGTGCTCAAGGAGAGTGGCCGACCGATCATGTAGCGCGGCGAGTCCGGCTCGAATCCCGGGTTCGCGTGCGTAGAGCCAGAGCCGCGCCGGATCCCGATCCGACGTCCGAAGCCAGCACGCTTCCCGACTCTTCTCCATGTCTGCCAGGAAACGGGAGAAGGCGCGGGCAGAGCGCGAACTCAGGGCGATGGCCGAGGAGACGCAGCTGCGCGTGGTGGCGTATCGTCCGGCGGGCGTCATCCCCGTCGAGAGTTCAGAGGAGTTCACCACGCGCTACCGGGTGACGAACGCCCCCCTTCTCCCGATCAAGGTGTCGATCGAGGCGCGCTCGATCGGCGAAGCGATGTTCGAGGTCACGGCCTGCGGCGACGGCGCCAACGGGCGCATCCTCGAGAGTCGCGAGCTGCTGAGTCTCGCCAGCGGCAACCGGGCGGCCGTGGGCGGGAGACGCTGAGGGTCGAACAGTACGGCGTCGTCGCGCGTTGCCTCTCTGGGACACGACTCCACTCCGGGGGATGGCCATGCTGAACCGCTCCATCGTTACCCTCGCCCTGGCAGCGCTCACGGTACCGGCCTGGTCCGCTGCGCAGCCGCCGCAGAATGCTCAGGCCCAGGCCCAACTCCGCGCGCGCCGCGACTCACTCGAAGCCGAATTGCAGCGATTCGCCATCGTCGATCGCAAGCTCATGGTGAGCATGCGCGACGGGGTGCGGATGCAGGCGGACGTGTATCGTCCCCGCAATGCGACGAAGGGTGTGCCGACGATCTTCGTGCGCACGCCGTACAACTTCAACTGGTGGGACGTGCGACTTGGCGCGCCGGCCGACATGACCGCCCGCCTCGATGCGGTCAAGCGCGGGTACGCGTACGTCGACATGAACGAGCGCGGCCACTTCTTTTCGGAGGGCAACTACGACATCCTCGGCCCTCCGCTCACCGATGGCGTGGACGAGATCGACTGGATCTCCAGTCAGCCATGGTCCAACGGCAAGGTCGGCCTGATCGGATGTTCATCGACGGCGGAGTGGCAGATGGCCGTGGCGGCGCAGGGCCCCAAGGGACTTGCCGCGATCGTTCCGCAGGGGTTCGGCGCCGGCGTGGGGCGCGTCGGACCGTACTACGAGCAGGGCAACTGGTATCGTGGTGGTGCTGTTCAGATGCTCTTCATCGCATGGCTCTACGGAGAGCAGAACCAGAACCGCCCCATGCCACCTCGAGGATTGTCGCAGGAGGAGCTGGTCCGCTTCTCCAAATCGTTCGATCTCTCGCAGCAGTCGCCACCGGTGGACTGGTCCAAGGCGCTGCGGCACCTGCCCGAGATGGACATCCTGCGTGCGGTGGATGGCCCGCGAGGCATCTTTGCCGACTCGATGCCGGGGATCGCGACGGGCGGCGCGATGATCAGGCGCACCCCGAACGATCCGGCGTGGTACAAGGGCGGACTGTTCCACGACGACATGCGCATCAACGTTCCCGGGCTCTGGCTGATGTCCTGGTACGACGTGTCGGTGGGGCCCAACCTCGCGACGTTCAACCACGTGCGGAAGACGGCGAGCCCCGAGGTGGCCAACCAGCAGTACGCGGTGATCGCGCCGACGCTGCACTGTGCCTACAAGCGGGCAACGGAAAACACGATCGTGGGCGAGCGGAGCGTCGGCGATGCGCGACTCGACTACGACGCGCTCACCTACGGGTGGTTCGACCACTTCCTCAAGGGTGAAAACACCGGGTTGCTCGACACGCTGCCCAAGGTTCGCTACTTCACGATGGGGATGAACAAGTGGCAGACCTCGGAGTCGTGGCCGCCGAAGGGTGCGGAGACCCTGCGCTACTTCCTGGCGAGCGGCGGGAATGCCAACTCGCGCCAGGGTGACGGTCGGCTCACCGACCAGCCGCCGGCGAAGGACACCCCGGACACGTTCACCTACGACCCGATGAATCCGGTGCCATCGTACGGTGGCAACGTGTGCTGCACGGGCAACGCCGTGGTGGGTGGTGCGCTCGACCAGCAGAAGATGGAGGAGCGCAAGGACATTCTCGTGTACTCGACGGAACCGCTCAAGGAAGGCATGGAGCTGAGCGGGCCCGTGGAACTCGACCTCTACGTGTCGTCGGACGTGAAGGACACCGACTTCACGGTCAAGCTGCTCGACGTGTATCCCGACGGCCGTGCCTACAACCTCGACGAGACGATCCAGCGCGTGCGCTACCGGGAGGGTTACGACAAGGTCGTCTTCATGGAGAAGGGCAAGGTGTACAAAGTGAAGCTTGGCCCGTTGACGACCAGCAACTGGTTCGCGGCGGGCCACCGGCTGCGCATCGAGGTCTCGAGTTCCAACTTCCCGCGCTTCGATCGCAACCTCAACACGGGCGGGAACAACTACGACGAGAAGACCGGCGTCGTGGCGACGAACGTCGTGCATCACTCGAAGCAGTACCCTGCGGAACTCCGGATCACGGTCGTGAAACGCAAGCCGGCGATGTAGACGCCCGTGCACGCCCGACCAGACGGCGCCCTCAGTGGGGCGCCGTCGTGCGTTGGTGTTTGGCTTCGCGTTGCACAACGCCTAACGTTAGCTCGACTCCTCGCCCACTCCATATGCATCGTCTCGTTCCTGCCGCACTCCTCGCCATCCCCGGCCTGGCGATGGCCCAATCCACGCTCGCCGACTACCAGCGCGCCGAGCAGCGACTCACCTGGAATGCGCTGCGTCATGTCACCGGCGACCAGGTGACGCCGCAGTGGTATCGCGACAGCACACGTTTCTGGTATCGCGTGATGACTCCGCGTGGCGCGGAGTTTGTTACGGTGACGCCAGCGACGGGGCAGCGACAACCGTTGTTCGACAACGTCCGGATCGCCGCGTCTCTCTCTCGTGCCGCCGACTCGTCCGTGGCGGCCACCGCGCTGCCGTTCCAGCGGTTCGACTTCGCGGACGATGGTCGCGACGAGCGCCGCATCCATCTGCGCATCGGCAAACGGGCATTCACCTGTGACCTGACGTCGTACGCCTGCATGAAGGCGGACACACTTCCGGATCGTCGCCGGTACGTCCGATCGCCAGACGCGCAATGGGATGCGTTCGCGTCCGGCAACAACCTCTGGGTACGTCGCGTTGGCGGCAGCGACTCCGTGGCGCTCACGACCGACGGAGCTCCCGGGTACGCCTACGGCGTCGGCTCGCCGTCTCCCTCCCAGATCAGGAACAGGATCCCGAATACGCCGCAGGTGACGTGGTCGCCGGACTCGCGCCGTCTCGTGGTCTCACGCATCGACGAGCGCGGCGTGGCGACGTTCTCCCTCTATTCCTCCACGACGTCGCGGCCGATGGCGTACGCATATCCATACGCGCTCCCGGGTGACTCGGCGGTACAGCAGGTCGAGTACTACATCGTCGATGTCGCACAGCGCGCGAGCCGCCGCATCGAGGTGGCGCCGCAGCCGATGATGTCGTTCTTCAGTTTCGGTGGCCGGGCGGTACAGTGGGCGCCGTCATCCGATCGCGTGTACTTCACGCACGTGAACCGCGGCCCCAAGCGGGTGCGACTGTACGTGGCCGATGCGGGAGGCGGTGCGCCGCGATTGCTCACCGCCGACAGTGCATCGACCTATGTCGCGGGAAGCGTCGACATCACCAACGGCGCCACGAACTGGCGACCGCTGCGCGGCGGAGACGTGATCTGGTTTTCCGAGCGCGATGGCTGGGGCCACCTCTATCACCTGGGGCCCGATGGCGCGGTGAAGCATCAGATCACGAGCGGCGATTGGGTGGTGACGGCGGTGCACGCGGTCGATGAGGCACTCGGTCGGGTGTACTTCACCGCTCGTGGCCGCGAGAGCAATCGGCACCCGGAGCACGCGTCGCTCTACTCGGCGGGACTCGATGGCTCGGGCCTGACGCTGCTGACTCCCGAAGACGGGAACCACGAGATCACGCCGGTACCCGGCGGCAAGTACTTCATCGACACGTATTCGCGGGTCGACTCGCCACCGGTGACGGTCGTTCGCGCGGCTGATGGGCGCGTGGTCAAGGAACTCGAGCGCGCCGACATCGGCGCGCTGCGCGCCACGGGCTGGCGGCCCGGAGAGGTCTTTCGGGCGAAAGCGCGTGACGGAGTCACCGAAATCACCGGCGTGATCTGGAAGCCGTCGAACTTCGATTCGACCACATCCTACCCGGTCATCGACCACATCTACCCCGGGCCGCTCATTTCCCCGGTGCCACGCGACTTCTTCCCTACGCGCGCTGCCTTCTCGTACTCCACGATGGGCCAGGTACAGGCGCTCGCCGAACTGGGCTTCATCGTGGTATCGATCGATGCGCTGGGCAACACGGGGCGCGCCAAGGCGATCTACACGCGCTACTTCGGTGACCTGGGCGACAACGGGATCGCCGATCACGTGGCGGCGATCAAACAGCTGGGCGCGCGACACCGCTGGATGGACCTCACGCGCGTCGGCATCTACGGCCACTCGGGCGGCGGGTTCTCGTCCACCGACGCCATGCTCAGGTTCCCGGACTTCTATCGTGTGGCCGTCTCCACGGCGGGCAACCACGACAATCGCACCTACTACCACGGTTGGGGCGAGAGATTCCAGGGAATCTTCCAGCGTGACTCGGCGAAAGGAACGGACAACTATGCCCAGGCCGCGAACAAGACGTTCGCATCAAACCTCAAGGGCAAACTGTTCCTCATTCACGGCGACATGGACGACAACGTGCATCCCGCGCATACGATCGCGCTGGTGGATGCCCTGGTGAAGGCGAACAAGTCGTTCGACCTGCTGGTGCTGCCTGACGCGGACCACAACCTCACCGGTCACCCGTACATCATCCGTCGTACGTGGGACTACTTCGTGGAGAACCTGCTGGGGTCGCGGCCCCCGGCAGATTTCACCATCGCGCCACCGCCCAGCATGTAGCGGTTGCCAACGGCTACGGACGCGCGGCTCCGAGTCGCGCGTCCAGGCTGTCGCGGAAGGTGCGGTAGTCGTCGTCGTCGAACCGACTGCCTCCGCTTGCGCTCTCTTCCCGCTCCGCGTCAGAGATGGCGTCGATGACCGACTTGCCGTCGGTAGCCCTGAATCGCGGGTCGCAGCCGGACTGCAGGTAGAACAGGGCCAGCGGCCAGTTGCGCATGTACGCCGCGTTCATCAGCGCGTTCCATCCCGGGCGATCCTCGCGTGAATCGCGAATGCCGACGAGCTCGGCGCCATGGCGCATCAACACCCTGGCCTTCCCGACGGTCATGTTGTGGTGCAACAGCAGCGGGCGACCGTCGTAACTCTCCGTGTCATTCGGGTTGGCGCCAGCGGTGAGCAGTACGTCCATCAGCTCGAGGTACTGGTCGCCGGAGTTGTACACCACCTCGGAGAACAGCCGGCCGCCCTCGATCACGGCATCGTCGCGGTAGGGTGCGCCGGTCTCCACCAGGATGCGCACCGTTGCCGCACCGTCGGCGCCAGCGCCGGGCCTGCTCGCCCTGTCAGCCGCGATACCGAGGATCGTGCGGCCCTTCCGGTCGCGCGCGTTCCAGTCGACCGTGCGTGTGTGGGCGAGCGCGGCCAAAGCTGCGGTGTCGCCCTTCTCGATCGCCGATGCCATCTGCGTAAGCCTTGGGTCGTTGAACTTGCCGAGCCCCCTGCGCTCCACGGCCCGCTCGATGGCACCGACAGGGCCCATCGCCACGTTTGTTGCCATCCACAGGAACGGGAGACCGACCAGCAGTGTGCTGGTGAGCACGCCCCCGAACGAGCCGCTGCGTTGGGCCCAGTACAACCCCGCGCCGAGTGCCAACACGATCGGTCCGAGCACCATCGCGAAGCCGCGCGCCATGCCGCGCCCCGCAGCGTCGTCGCCCACGTTCCTCGTGACGAACAGCACGAGCACGAACAGCACGTCGAGCCCAAAGCAGATCCAGCCGATGGTGGCAAGAGTTCTGAGCGACATCGTCAACCGTGGTCTCGGTGGTCACATACAGTGGTGTGTGCTGCCTGACGTGAGGTCGCGCGTATGCGCGATGGCGCCGTAGTCGGCATGCGGATGACGATCATCCCGACCTCGCCACGTCGCGGCCCACGGCTGGCGGCGCGAAGCGACGCACGAGCCCGTGCAACGCCCACGCCACCAGCCCCACGACGAGCACGAGCATGGCGACGCGCATGACCGTGATCGCAAGCTGCGCGTCCCAGGCCGGGAGCTGCCAGTCGTAATCGCCAAGTGAGCTGCCACGGTCGAGCATCCAGTGCCAGGCCGTGTGGGCCACGAGCGCCGACAGCAGAATCGTGCCCATGCGCTCGTCCACGATGCGCCGGAAGGTGAAGGCGAGCACGGGGATCGCGATGAGCACCACGAGCAGCTGTCCCAGCTCAACGCCCACGTTGAACGCAAGCAGCGAGGCCAGCAGGTGGTCGCCCGAGAACTGGAGGGACTCCCGGAGCGCAAAGGAAAACCCGAAGCCGTGCACCAGCCCAAAGCCGAACGCAAACTTCCAGCGATGTTCGAGGCGCACACCCACGATGTTCTCGAACGCCATCCAGACGATCGACAACGCAATCAGCGTCTCCACCAGCGGCGGGAACCAGAGCGCGTCAGGCGCCAGGCCTGCCGCCGCCGACACGAGCGTGATCGAGTGCGCGACGGTGAACGCGGTCACGATCGCCACGAGTGGCCGCAGCCGACGTACCGGGATCACCAGACACAACACGAACAGCAGGTGGTCGATGCCGTCCAGGATGTGCTCGAACCCCAGGACGACGAACTGCGACGCGGCCTGCCACCATCCCGGATCCAGTTCGACGACGCCGGGGTTGCCGATGTACTGGAACGCCCGGACTGCGCCCCCCGGCGGCAGAAACCGCAGCACCGTCGTGGTCTGGATCCCGAGGCCGGCCAGCGACGGGTTGAAGGCGAAGCGCGCACTGTCCGACGTGATGGGAACCTCGAGCAGCACGTCGAGCATGGCCTGCTGCCACGGAATGTCCACGTCGTCGCCGAGGCGTGGTCCACGGACCTGGGCGAGCGCGGTCCCGAATGACTCGAACGCACGATCGGATGGCAGCGAGACCCGGATCGCCGCGACCTCCTCGGCGCCCAGCTCACGACCGTCTTCGGTGAAATGGAGCTGGTCGGAGATCCAGAGCTGGACCGCGTCGCGGAGGAAGGGCTCGAGCCTGGGAATGTCGAGGTAGCCGGCGCCGCGTTCCGGAAACTCCATGTCGCGCATGGCCGCGAGCGGTACGCGCAGCAGCAGCTGCAGGCGCTGGCCCTCGGGCTTCACATACGCGAAGACGGTGACACGGCTCGGGATCTCGTGCGCGGCAATCGCGGTCGCGCCCAACGCGATGACGAGCAGCAGAACATGGCGAAGGGCGACAATGAGCGTGCGGGGCAGCGTCGAGCGAGCCGGCATTCGAGCGACAGTGGGGCGAAGTGGAGCGCAACCAGGACACGGCAGAACATCGGCGAACGTGCGGCCCTTCGCCACCTTTCGAGTCGTTGCCGGTGAGCGACCGCCCGTCGCACTGGACGTCGCATCGTCCTGGGGGTTAGTTAGCGGCGCGACCGGCCTGCCCATTGGCGGTCGGACCCGAGACCCTCCAGCTGGAGACGCAGGCATGACTCACCGTCGCACGGTTCTGACCGGAATGATCCTGGTCGGGGCCATTGTGGCACTCGGCGTAGGCCAGGCCCGCCTTCAGGCATCTGCCTCGCGCACGCAGCAGGTGCAGGCTCCGCGCTTCGAGGTCGACCCGCATTGGCCCCGGCCGCTCCCAAACCACTGGATCCTGGGCTCGGTGATCGGCGTGGGGGTCGACTCGAAGGACCACGTGTTCATCATCCATCGGGGCGACTCGACGCTCAACCAGCGGACCGAGGCCGGCGGTGGCGGCGCGAATCCGATCGGCGAGTGCTGCATCGCGGCGCCGCCGATCGTGGAGTTCGATCCCGAGGGGAATCTGGTGCGCGCGTGGGGCGGCCCGGGCGACGGCTACGACTGGCCGGCATCGAACCACGGCATCTCGCTGGACGACAAGGACAACGTCTGGATCGGCGGCAACGGGGCCGGCGACTCGCACATCCTCAAGTTCACGCACGACGGAAAGTTCCTGGCGCAATACGGCAAGGCCAGGCAACCGATCAACAGCAGCAGCACGACGAGCTTCGGCCGCGTGGCCAAGATCTCGTTCGACGCAAGGAACAACGAGGCCTACGTCGCCGACGGGTACGCCAACAAGCGCGTGGCGGTCATCGACATGAGCACCGGCGCCCTCAAGCGATTCTGGGGAGCGTACGGGGAAGCTCCCAAGGACACGAACATGGGGCCCTACAACCCGGATGCGCCCCTCATCCGCCAGTTCCGCAATCCGGTGCATTGCGCCGATCCGTCCAGCGACGGTCTGGTGTACGTGTGTGACCGCCCGAACGACCGCATCCAGGTGTTCCAGCGCGACGGCAAGTTCGTGCGCGAGGTGCGCATCGCACCGCGCACGCGAGGTGACGGCTCGGTGTGGGACATCGCCTTCTCGCGCGACCGAGAGCAGAAATACCTCTACCTCGCCGACGGCCGCAACGAGAAGGTGTACGTGATCGAGCGCAAGACGCTGCAGATCCTCACCGAGTTCGGCGACGGCGGGCGGCAGCCCGGCCAGTTCTTCGCCGTGCACAGCATCGCCACGGACTCGAAGGGCAACATCTTCACGACCGAGACGTACGAGGGGAAGCGCCTGCAGAAGTTCACGTACAAGGGCGTGGGCTCGGTCGCACGGGTGCAGGGCGTCCCGTGGCCAAAGCGTTAGGCATGGCGGCGCGGTGCGGCGACCTCGCGCGCCGATGGTGAACGGCGTGTCGCACCGACGCAGCGCCGCGACCCTCGCGATGGCACTGGCCGCCGCGTGCACCGCGTGGGCGCCGCGCTCCGCTCCGGCGCAGGTTGCCACGTTGCACGGCGCATCCGGCGGCCCGGCCGCGCGCGATACGACAACGGCGAGGCAGCACATGACCAGCGCGCTCCGCGCGCTCGTCGAGGCGCAGGATGCATGGTTTGGCAATCATGAGCGCTATGGTCGCGCACTCCGACGAAGCGGCACCGGCGGTGTAACCGTGCAGCCGGAAACCGGCGTCACCCTGGAGTTGATGTACGTGACCGGCCGCGGCTGGACCGGCCGCGCCACCCACCGCGCTCTTCCGGGGCGCTCGTGCGTCGTGTTCGTGGGTCAGGTTCCCGACAGCCGCATGCCCGTCACGCGGCGCGACAGCGCACGCCCGTCCAGGGAACGCACACCCGTCTGCGACGCCTGACGACATACCCGGCGCGGAGCGACTTGGCGCCGGGTCCACACCGTCCGAGCCATGCGATACATCCTCCCGCTTGTCGTCCTCACGCTGGCCACCGGTTGCGGCGGCGGTGCGCCGCCCGCCGTACCCACTGAGCGACCCACGCGACACGAGGATCTCGTCGCGCTGTTTGGTGACTGGCGAGCGTTCCAGCGCCCGACCATGGTCGCGGGAGTCCCGGACTACTCCGCCGCGGCAATGACGGCGCAGCACGAGGGGCTCGCCGCCTATCTGCGACGGCTTGCCGCGTTCGATACGACCGGATGGAGCGTGGCGCAGCAGGTGGACTACCACATCCTGCGCGCCGAGCTGAACGGGTTCGACTTCGATCATCGCGTGTTGCGGCCGTGGCAGAACAATCCGGCGTACTACGTGACGTTCTTTCCGGACGAGAGCGACCAGCCGGCGCGGGAAGGCCCGTTTGCGTGGGGGGGCGTTGAGCTGTGGAGCCATCCGACCCCGCTTTCGGCCGCGGCGACCCTGGCGATCGACTCGGGGCTCCGGCGCATCCCGGGCCTCATGCGCCAGGCCCGGACGAACCTCACGGGGAACCAGAAGGACCTCTGGGTCTGGGGCACCAGGAGCATCCGGAGTCAGTCGAGCGACCTCACCGCCTTCATTGCGACGCTCACGCCGGAGCAGTCGTCGCTCGCTGCCAGCGCCCGCGCGGCGCTCGCCGCCACGGACTCGCTCGCGGCCTGGCTGGACGCCCAGGCGCCATCGAAGACCGGGCCGTCGGGCGTGGGCCGCGACAACTACGACTGGTACCTGACCAACGTGCAGCTCCTGCCCTACACGTGGAAGGACGAGGTCACGCTCATGCAGCGCGAGCTGGCGCGCGCGTATGCGTACCTCGCGCTCGAGGAGGTACGGAATCGTGGACGGCCGACACAGGCCCTGGTGGGGAGCCAGGCAGAACATGAGCGGCGCTTCAACCGGGCGGTGAGCGACTACATGGCCTTCCTGCGTTCGCGTCAGCTCGTCGCCACGAACCCTGACCTCGAGGCGCGGCTCCGCGCGCGCATTGGACGGTTCAGCGACGCCCGCCGCGAGTTCTTTACCGAAGTCGACTACCGGGATCCGGTCGTGATGCGCACCCACGGATTCCACTGGTTCGACAAGGGCGCCATGGCGGCCGGTTACGGCAATCCGATCCGGAACGGTGCGCTCCTCTACAACGTGTTCAATGCGCGCACCGAGGGACTGGCCACGGGTTGGGAGGAGATGATGATGGGGGCCGGGCTGTTCGACGCGTCGCCCCGATCGCGCGAGTTGATCCTCATTCTGCTCGCCGAACGCGCCGCGCGCGCGATGGGCGACCTGAGGATGCACGCCAACGAATGGTCCATCGACCAGGCGGCCGCGTACGCGTCGCAAAACACGCCGCGCGGCTGGCTTGCCCTCGACGGCAACCTGGTCTGGGGCGAGCAGCACCTCTACCTGCAGCAGCCGGCCTACGGCGTGAGTTACGTGATCGGCAAGATCGAGGTGGAGAAGATCATGCAGGTCCGCATGCGACAGCTTGGGGAGCGATTCGACGTGGGCACGTTCATGCACGAGCTGGTGGCCGCGGGGCAGATCCCGATTGCGCTCATCCGGTGGCAGCTGACCGGCGAGCTGGACGACGAGCTGCGTGCCATGCTCGGTGCGCGCGCCAGCCCGCCGACGCCCTCGCCTTCTCATTAGGACACACTCCCGTGACACGTAGCCATGGTCCGAGGAGCCGTGATTCCGACCAAAGGCCTCCCGCACGTCGGTCACCGCCCTTTCGAAGCCCCCGAGGGCCGTGGGCTCGTCTGCAGGTGCGTAGATTCTGGCAATCGCTACTGCGTAAGACTGGGGGATTTCGTACAGAGCCGCTCACGCCACCGAGCGAGGCTGGGTAAGTTCCGAGGTCCTGCTTCTCCCGAGCGAACCCATGGGCCAGACGGTCGAATTGATGGACCGCATCACGGTGAACCCCGACCAGTGCGGAGGGCGGCCGTGTGTGCGCGGGATGCGGATTCGAGTGATCGACGTGCTGGACCTGTTGGCCTCGGGGCTTTCGGCGAGCGAGGTCGTGGCGGAGCTCCCAGACCTTGAGCCAGCGGACGTCGCGGCGTGCCTGCGGTTCGCGAGTCGAAAGCTGGACCATCCGGTGCTCGCGGCCTAGGGCGTTTCTCGCCGGCGCCCCGTGGTCATCTGGATCGATGCGCAAGTCGCGCTCGCGTTGGCGACCTGGTTGCGGGCGGAGTTCGCCGTCGAGGCGTTCGCGATCCGCGACCTCAATCTGAAGGGGCGGAGGATCCGATCATCTTTGCGGCCGCCCGGACCGCCCGAGCCGTGGTGCTGACGAAGGATGCGGACTTTGTGACCTTGCTGGGGCGTCACGGACCGCCGCCATCCATCGTGTGGCTCACCTGCGGGAATACCAGCAACGCCGCCCTGCGCACATTGTTGCGAACAGCCTGGCCTCGGGCGCGCACCCTGCTCGAGTCGGGCGAGGCGTTGGTGGAGATCAGCGATCGGGCCAGCCAACACGAGTAGTTGTCTTGGGCGACAAAGTGCTCAATAAGCGCGATGAGGTCGCGCGCACATTGGTGAACGAGCCGGCGAAGCGCGTGCTATCCCGCAGCGGCACCAGCCACCCCGCGTCGTCAGCGCTGCGAGAATGCGCTCGCAAGTCGAGCGCGAACACGTCTTCTTCCACTCATGAAGCACATACTCCGAAGAGACGCTTCACCTTCAGGCTGGTTGCCATCGCCGGGCTCGCCGGTACCGAGAGCTACCGCTGCACCTTGCGGAAGAACAGGCGCCGCCCCGTGCCCGCATGCGCCAGCATCAGCTCGTCGTCGCTTCGTGTGGCCACCTGCGATACGCCGCCCTGTGTGAGTCGCACACCACCCTTGGTGGCCTCCCACGTTCCCGTCTCGCGCACCGGCTCGGCGAATCGCTGCTCCACCACTGCACCCGTGGGCCCGACCGTCGTCAGCCGTGTGACCAGCTGCAGCGAATACGCATCCCGCTCCGCGCTCAGATCCAGGTAGGCACTCACCAGCTCCTCGCGAACGCCGTCGGGCGTGCCACGGTCCTGACGCAACGTTGCGGGCAGCGCAAGGCCGTCCACACGCGAGAGCATCCACATGCCGGCGTGCGCGGGCGCCCGGCTGAGCGGCCGCAGGTCGAACTGCCAGCCAATGGTGGTCTGCCACGTGCTGAGGTTGATCTCCCGCGGAAACGACGTCGGCAGCGGATCGGTGAGGGTATAGCCCACGCTCGAGAAGTTGCGCGCACGATGCCCGAACTCGATCAGCAACCGCGCGTTGGTGAACGGCGGCGCGATCCCCGCACCCACCGACACGCCATACTCGAACGTCGACGCCTTCACCTCGCTCTGCTTGCCCTGCGCCGTGTGCACGCGCGCGTTCCACAGGTCCACGAGCCCGAACGAGCCGGTGAAGTAGGGGCGGATCCAGCCCTCGCGCATGAACGTGGCGTGGGTGGAGATCACGGGCAGCGATCGCAGTGAGGCGCGGATGTCCATGTCGCCCGACGGCTTGCTGCGCACCGGCCGCAGGTAGCCGGCTGCAAACCCGAGTTCGAGATCGATGAACCGGCTGCGCGAATCGAGGTCGATGAGCACCTCGGTCCCCGCACCGCACATGGGGAGCGTGATACACCCCGCGCCGCTGCGATCGAGGAAGCCCGCCTGACGAGGATCGGCCGACTGCAGGAACAGCGTGAGTCGCTGCACGCGCGAGAACACGGACCCGAGAAAGCCGAGGTCCTGCGCGCGAGCGGACGCGGGCAGCAGCGAGAGGGCGAGGAAGCCGACGAGCGCCTTGCGCATGGTCAGGGATGGAGTGGTTTGCAGGACGCGCGCGATCACTTGCGCAGCTCGTGTGGGAGCAGCCAGTACAGCAGCCCGTTGAGGTCGGCCAGGCCGACGAGCAGCGTCCACTTGCTGGCGTCGTTGCCCGAGAGCCTGGTGGTGGTGACGCCAAGCGTCAGGCGCGACGCGAACAGGTCGCATTGCAGGCGATAGAGGGCGCGTTCATTGCGCGGGATGATGACCTCTTTGGACCACGGCACCTTGCCGCGCCACGACATGGCCGTGAGGCATTCGTTGATGGCCAGCGTGTGATTGCGCCACATCACGCCAACACCCGCGGAGTACCACGGCCGCCGCGGCAGCGATTGCCCGGGGGCGAGATCGGTCGTCGCGATGCGCCCATGGTGCAGCGACAGCGGGAACACGATGCTCGTCTCGGCGTCCTGGTGCAGCGCGGGTCGCACGCCGGTCTCGATCATCGTGTTGCCGAAACCGCCGGCCACGTAGTAGGGCACCGCCAGTCGAAAGAACGATTGCGCCAGTCCGCACGATCCCAGGCGGGGAAAGAGGTTGCCATCGGTGCATTCGCGCGGCACGGTCGACTGATCCCACTCGAACCCCGATGTGGTCGGCGTTCCGAGGAGGCTGCGGAGGATGGGATTGGCGAGACCGAGTCGGGCATCGGCGTAGTTCACGCCCTCGGACTTCTGCGCGACGCGTTCGACCGCGGCGGCCCGCTGCAGCGCGAGGAACGCGAGGCGCTTGATGAAGTCGTGCGGGTTGGCGATGAATCGCAGGAAGTAGTCGTCGACGAAACAGGCCGCCGAGGCCGAATCCACCGGCACGTAGCCCTGGCGACAGGCCGGTTTGCCGCCGATCCATGCCCGCGCCGAGTCGGCCAGGGCGCGCTGCCTGACGAGGTCCGTGAACGCGGCGATGCCGCTCGTGCACATCAGGGACTCGAACGGATTGAAGCTCTCCGGGCAGAGCCGTCGGGCGCGGTGCGTTTCGCCGAAGGCGTCGGTGATCGAGAGCAGCATGGCGATCCGCCGCCGATCGTCGACGTTGCCCGCGCAGCCGGCGTCGGCCTCGCTGGCGTCGCCCACGCGCAGGTGGTGCTCACGGACGTAGAAGCGCTCGACCATCACGTGGCCCGTGCAGCCCACGTCGACGCGATGCATGAGCTGATGGAACGCCTTCGCATGGCACTGCGCCCGGTATTCGGTGAGTGATCGTGCGGTGGGCGACGTGGCGGCGGAACAGAGGCGGTCAGCACTGAAGTTGAGCGCGTCGTACACGCCCACGTAGAAGTCGTGCTCGCGAAAGGGGCGCGCCAGAAAGGCGCCAAAGTGGGCCAGCGTCTCTCCGAAGATCGGGTACGCGCGACTCGTCACGTCCACCGTGTCCGCCACCGCGATGCGGTGCTCGGAGTCTACCGAGCGGTTGCGTGCATAAGCGTGCAGCTCGTATTCAGCGGCCGAGCGCCACATGCCGCCCAGGAACTGCGTGGCGGCCAGCGTGCCACCGGCGCGTTCGGTGGTGGTATCGGCCGCGGCCACCTCGCCGGTGCGCAACGCGCTTGGCACGATGAAGATCGTGTGGAAGAACGTGCGCGTCGTCGGCGGCGAGGCCACCTGCGACGCCAGCAGCAGGCGGTCGGCGATCGAGATCGGCCGGTTGTCGAACGCGCCACCGTCGACGAAGCGGGCCTGCTGCGGTACTGCGCATCCAATGCGACGTTCGCGCCCGGCCGGGCACACGCCGGCGCTGTCCAGATCGTTGGAGCGATAGTAGCTCAACGAGATCGGCGCAAAGACGAACGGGATCGAACTCGATGCGCGCGCCAGCTCGAAGACCTGCTCCACGCCGAGCCGATCGGTGGCGCCGCCAGCGGCCGGCGAGATCTGCACGCCGAGGCCCCGATCGTTTCGCAGCTGCAGGGATGCCTGCCGCAGCTCCATCCCGCCCGAGTCGTTCACCGCGAGTCCGTACGTGCCCACGTGTCGCTGTACGGCGATGCTCACGTGGTCGAACACCTCTTCGGTGATCGCACGCTGTCGCGTGAGCGAACCAGCCACCTGCAATGAACAGCCCGGGCGCCCACGTTCGCCGAGCGCGGCGCGCAGCCGATCCAGGAGTACCGTCTCGAAGTACTGACGGTCGATGAGTCCCAGTTCGCCCGGTCGCACTCGGCTCCCGTTCGGGATGAGCTGGCGCCAGCCCACGTCGACCCACGTCTTCCAGTAGAGCGAGGCTTCGGGCCGGATTTCCCCACCCGCGGTGCAGTAGTGGATCGCCGACATCAGCGCGTTGATCGTTCCTGCCGACGCGCCGCTGAGGCCCACCAGGGAGGGGAGTGCCGTGCCCGATGCCCTCACCATTGCGCGCAGCGAGTCGTCCACCTGGGTGCGTCGCAGCAGCTCAACGAGTCCCCAGTTCACACCGGCCTGGTACGATCCCAGCGAGATTCCGCCGCTGGTCGCGATCACGACGCGGGCTTCCGAGTCCTGACCCGCCACGGGGCTCGTGAAGGCAACGCACAGGGTGACGGCGACGAGCGCGCGCTTCATGCGGAAGTCCGGGGCAGGGGGGATTGACGACCAGCCTCATCCTGAGGGTAGGGCGCAATCCGGTCGTCCCGCGGCTCACCACATTCTCTGGCTCCTTGGCATCGACCCCTCGGTGGGGGGCGTTGCGTGAGGTGTGGCTTTGGGGGATCTGCTCACCGAGGGCGGTTGCGGGACCAGCGCGGCTCGCGTCGTCCCAATCCATTGCAGCAGACTGACGAGCGGGGAGTTGTGTGCTCGCTTCGCTCGCCCTGTTTCATCCGCTCGTTGCTGAGCAGGCGTTCAGTCAGCCCCGAGAGGTCGGTCGCATGGGGAAAGACGCTGCCACCTTGAGGCCACGCACGACGGACCGAAGTGCCGCGAAGTCCTGGTCGCGCGTGATGAGCATCCATCCGACCTCACGGGCCTGAAACGCGAGCAACATGTCATTCTGGCGACTCGCACTCACGCCGCTCGCGCCGATCCGTCCGAGGGCCGCGCCGGTTCGATGCCACGCGCGACGCGATGGGGCGTGGATGCGCGCGCGGCGGTCGAATGCGCCCACCAGTCCCTCGTCGAGGGCACGGCGAGCGCGTTCCGTACGCGCACCGGCGGCGAGTTCTGCCACGACCACGCTCGAAAGAACCGTGACGGGGAGGGCCCACGCGAGGAACGCCTTCAACTGTTCCATCTCGCTGGGTTGACGCAGCGCGTCGACGACGACGTTGGTGTCGAGGGTGTAGATCACCTGGTGCGCCGCACGGTCTCGACCGACGCCAAGCCACCGGCCGCCACGAGTTGGTCGAGCCCATCGAAGACCTCCGTCCTGAACACGACCAGGTCGAGGGCCGCATCGACGGCGGCGGTTTCTGTGGCCGCCCCCAGTGCGCGCCGCGCAGCGTCGAGCTTGTGCTGGTCCATGAGCATGTTCTTGCGCTTGAGCAGGGGGCGTGTGGATGGCATCGGGAGGGGGCGAGGGGGTCTTGCGAAGGATAGGGCGCGATACAGCCCGGTACAAGGCGCGGGCTGTATGGCCCCGGCGCCGCCAGCCTGGGCTTGCCGATGACGGCTGATACTCGGCAGCTTCCCGTCCATGAGCGCAGACGCCGGCTTTGACTACCGCCCTCGCACGATGGCTGAGCGCCTCCAGGTGGTGGAGGACCTATGGGAGGTATCGTGGAGGACGCCGGTGCCGCGACGCTCACGCTGAGCGATGCGGACCTGGCTGAACTGGAGCGTCGGCGCGCGGAACTGGAAGCCAATCCTGAGCGTCGGGAGGCGTGGGACATCGTTCGCGCGAGGATCGCTGATCGAATGAGTCGTTGATCGATCCGGGTGTCCGCCCGCTCGCCGAAGAAGACCTGGGGCCTCTCGTTGGCGCCCGAAACAGTCACGACTTCTCGTCACCGCGACGAGCCGCTTCGGCTCGCACCGACCATGGCGTTCGAGATCACTGAAGAGCATGACGGACGTACCGGTATCGACGCCGAGGTGCGCCGCGGGATCCGCGAGGCGGACCCACCTGACGTTGGCCGCCGTGACTGGGAACCGCTCGCGCTCGCGCTTCGCGATGCCAATGGGGCGCTTCACGGTGGTGTGTATGGTGCGACGCTGTGGGGCTGGCTGATGCTCGATGGTAACTGGGTGTCGCCCGACCATCGCGGTCAAGGTCACGGCCACCGACTCCTCGCGGCCGCCGAAGAACTGGCAAGGCAGCGAGGCTGCCGCGGCGTTTCGCTGGGCTCCTTCGATTTCCAGGCCCGATCGTTCTACGAGCGCCAGGGATACGCTGTGTTCGGTCAGCTCCCAGACTTTCCGCCAGGCCACACGCACTATCAGTTGGCCAAACGACTCGATGAACAATCGAGCCGCCAGCCTGACGCCCCAAAGCCGCCAGCCAACGAACCTTTAGGCACTCCGACGCAACGCCGCCCGCAGCCCGAACGGTGAGGCTCAGGAGGTCCCCACCGCTTGGACGGCAACGCCTTCAAGGACATTCAGAGGCTCGAAGCCGACCTCCAGGAGGTGGCGGACACATTCCGCACCAACTCCAGGCTCACCTCGAGCGACTACCTCATGTCGGTGCTGGGCGTGACCTGCCTGCGCTACGCGGCCAATCGCTTCGACGCCGCCCACTGCCAGATTGAGGCAGACTAGGCCAGCGGCAAGATGCCGGACGCAAGGCGCCCCCGGCTGCCTACATCATGCGGCGCTCGCTCTGCCTGCAGGAAGAAGCCAGCCAGGGCCGGATGACGCAGCAGGCCGCCGTGAGCGGCGTCGACCTGCCCCGCCTCGTGACCGAAGCCGAGCCCTCCATCGAAGCTGAGTTCGAACCGCTCCTCGGCGTGCTGCCCAGGGACTACGGCAGCTTCGAGACCAAGGTGCTCGAAGACCTGATGCGCCCGTTCTGCAGCGAGCACGCGAGCGGGAGCCGAACAACGGCATGCAACACAGCGCTACCCGCCGCGGCCGATGCTGGGCGTCTGACGGCACGGTCTGGTGCAGCACGAAGCAACCCTGAACGCAGGGAGCTGGGCCAGCGGAAGCGTGTGGTGAGAATAGCGACCCTCTCTGCCCGTTGAATGATGCAGCTGCATCCTCCCGCACCAAACTGAACCATGCCACGTACCCTGCTCCGGCTTCGAGCTGCAGCCCTCCTGTCCGTCACGATCGCGTGCGGCGGCAGCCCGGGGTCGGGGCTGCCTACACCGCCGGCGCAGTCGATCGTTTCGGTGGACGTATCCCCGGCTCTCCTCAACCTGGACGTCGGCAGCGCGGGAACCCTGATCGCGACGGCCCGCGATGCGCAGGGAGGCGTCGTCCCCAACACGACGTTCACGTGGAGCAGCCAGGCGAGCAACGTCGCTACGGTGTCCAGCGCGGGCGCGGTGGTCGGCGTCGCACAGGGCTCGAGCGTGGTGACGGCGACCACGGCGGGGGTCAGCGGGGGAGCGGTGGTCAACGTGCGCGCGCTGACCCTGACCATGACGCCGACGTCGGCTACGGCGAACGTGGGCGCCTCCGTGCAGTTCACCGTGGTGGCGAAGGACGCCAACGGTGCCGTGCAGCCAACGCCACCGCTGACGTGGACGTCGTCGAACCCGTCGGTCGCGACGGTGTCCGTGAGCGGACAGGCCACGGGCGTGTCCGCCGGGACGGCGATGATTGGCGCCTCGTCGGGCACCCTCGTCGCTGCTCCAGCCTCGCTGCGGATCAACGCGCCCGGGCGGTGTGACGACATCGCCAGTCGCGCAACCTTCGGCGCGATACTCGGCTGGACCTGGGGCCGCAATGCCACGACGCGCACCAACCATGAGATCGAGGCGCTCCACCGCGCGTCGCTCACCAGTACACTCACCCGCGTGTCGTCCCTTCTCGATGACGAGCAGGTGTGGCGCGGCCCTCTGGTGGGCACGGCCAGCGTGACGGACTACGACGTCAACAACAACGCGTCGCCGCCGACACGCAGCACGATCGGTGGGGGAGGCAACGTACTGACCATCGTGAACGGCCAGCCGCTTCCGGAACTCACGTTGGTGGTGGACCTCGTGACGTGTACCTACCGATTCGACGTCACGCCGTGGATCGACATGGTATTGCGGGATCCCGATGGCGCGACGTCACGTGGGCCGCAGCCGGTGGGGACATTGCGGCTTGGCTGGCGCGCGCTCGGGGCGTGGAGGCAGGCGGGGATCGCCGGGCTTGCACAGTACCTCTGGGACGCCCACGGCCTTCCCTGGCTGACGCTGCCGGGCAATGCGTTCAGGGACGGGTACTTCCCGGACGGTATGGGGCAGAAGTTCTTCGAGAGCGCCGCCACGGCAGCTGACCTGACCGTGCCGGGGCCCGTGGGAAGCTGGATCTTTCGTTAGGTCGGGTACCTTCCAGCCGCAGCGAGGCAAGCGCCCCTCCGACCTCCAAGGCGCGGGCATGCGTGCGACGGAATCGACGGCACAAGGCACGAAGCGCAGATCCTTCGGGCCGCGTAGGGCGGCGCAACCACGTGTCCACCAAATCGGGGGCAGCTCAGACGCAAGCTCATCAGGAGGGCGGCGCGTTGTGCACGCCTTGAACGCTGGGTGGCAGGCTCGACACTGCTGCTGGTGGTGTTTGCCGGGGCACCCTCGGGCTCGTCGAATCAGGACGCGTGGCACATCTAGCACGAAGGCGCGGCGCATCGACAACCCGCTAACCCTCACGCATTGTCGATCAGCGTGACAGATAGCGTAACCGGCCATAAGGTGACATTGGCGCGTGTGCGATCGAGCGGTACCCGTATCCAGACAAGTACTGATTCACTGGGACGAGCAACTCTTGTGAGCAGCGCCAAGCTGAGCTGGATCTATATCACGAAGATTGGCTACCGACCACGACGCCACGAGCTCTCCGATAGCACAACACGCGTTGACCTAACGCTGGTTCCCTTGGCAGCGCCACTGAGAACCAACAGGATCGTTGAAGACGAGCTGCCTGGATGGCTTCGGAGAACCGGCTCGCCCGGAGAGTTTCGCGATGGCAGGCGATCAGGTCGGCTCTTGCTACAGAACGACATCGAGTCCCGGGGTGACAACCGACTCTCCCGCGTCCTCTCCACCGTTCCGGGTCTGCGAGCGGACGGCGACTACATCTATGTGCCGCGCGCCGTCGGGTCATCGATCAACCGGACTTGCGACGGCATCGTTGTGTTCCTCGATGGCGTGTCGTATGGCATGGTCTCCGACGTCGATCGCATCGCACGTTCCGCTGATCTCGCCGCCATAGAAGTCTTCCTCGGAGCTTCCAGCGTTCCAAAAGCACTCGCCGTTCCGATGTCGGGCTGCGGGGTCGTCGCGCTCTGGTCCAAGCGTTAGCCGCTGGAAGGTTCGTTCGAACGCTCTCGTGAACCAGTCCCGGGCCACGCGACCCTTCGGCAACTACCTTTCGTCTCCTTCATGAGCACCCACAATGTCAGGCGTCGGCGCAGTACCTGGCACCCTGGGTTGGGTATCGCACCTCGCAGGCGCCGCTCTGGTCTGTTGGCGTGCGAAGGGTGGGTGTGACAGGGATGAGTCTCGAGGCCAGCCCGCGCCCTCGGCCGTCTCATTCCGCGCGATCGGCGTCCACAGGAATGTCGATCCCACCTATTCGTGTGAGCGACAACCTCCGCCGACACAGCAAGAGGAGCCGTGAGGCCCTGACATGATTCCGAATCGCGACACCAGCGGAGATCCCACACCTAGCGGGCCACCACTCGGCTCGTGAACGCCACGCCGTCGGGCGTCTGGCCAGCGGCCAAATGGCCCACCACCTCCCGCCTGGCCACATCGATGATCGCGACCCGGGCCTGCACGCTCAACGACAGGAACGCGTACCTCGCATCCGATGTCAGCACGATGCCCTGCGGGCCCGCCCCGGCGAGCGAAAGCCGGCCAAGCTCCTGCCGAGTCGCCCGCTGCACGAACCGCAGGGTCTCGCCGCGATAGTCAGGCAGCAACACGAGTGACGCGTCGGGGGTGAACAGCACGCGATACGGCCACGACAAACCCTCCGCCGCCGTGGTCACGGCGCCCGTGGCCACGTCGATCGCGCTCACCTTGCCCGTGGCGTTGCTGCCGACCCACACCTCGCGGCCGTCGGGCGTCACGTTGATGGCCTCCGGCTGCGCCGGAACGTCGAAGCGGCGTAGCGAAGTACCGGAGCGCAGATCGAGTTCCGATACCGTATTGCTGCCGATGTTGCCCGTGTAGCCGCGCGAGCCGTCGGCCGTCACGCCGACCATATGGGAGCCGTTCTGCTCGGTGGCGATGACCTTGCGAATGGTGCCACTTGCCACGTGGACCAGCAGCACGGCGCGGTTTGTCTCCGACGTGACGGCCACGACGGAATCGCCGGGCAGGAACGCGATGCCATGGGGGCGGCGGTATTCGCCGAGCGAAATCGTCCGGGCCACGGCAAGCGTGGGCAGGTCGATGACCGTGAGCGTGGTGCCGCCGGGTCCTGCCGCGCCGTAGTCGGTGACGATCGCGGTGCCGCCATCGCGCGATACCACGACCTCGTGCGGCCCGTTCCCCGTCGGCAGAGTGGCGAGGGTGCGACCGCTGGCCACGTCGATGATGGTGGCGGTCGCCGGTGTCTTGTTGGTCACGATCAGCGTGCCGCGAATCGTTGGTGTCTGCGCCATGAGTGCGGGTGCAACCAGCAAGGTCAGCAAGCTCAGTCTGACGGACATGTGTCGTTGTGTGTGGTTTGGGGATGCCGTAAAGTGTGGCATTCGGCCGCCGTGCGTCAGGTGCCGGCGGAGAGCAGGGCGCCATACATCGTGCGCCCGCCGAAGCGCGATGGTCGCTCCCCGAGCGGCTCCACGGCCACGAAACCCGCCGAGCTGGCCACGCGTGCGAGCGAAGCGCGGCTCACCGGGTGGGGCACCCACGGGACCTGGGGATCGTCCGTGTCGTACTCCACCACGACGACGTGGCCGCCCGGCCGCACGACGGCGCGCACCCTGCCGAGCAAGGCCGCTGCATCTCGTGTGTAGTGCATGACGTTGGCCAGCATGACGCCGCGCAGGTCGACCCACGGCAGCGCCTCGCGTTCCACATCAAAATGTCGTGTAGTGATCGACAGGCCGTGATGCTCCCGCGGGATCCGTCGAAGCGCGGCCGCGTCGCGGTCGACGGCTTCGATGGCCGATCCGGGAGGAAGCAGCTCCGCGAGCGCCCGCGTGAACGTCCCGGCCCCGCAGCCCAGGTCCACCCAGGGACCGCCGCCAGCCAATCGCTCGCGCGCCGGCGCCAGTAGCGACACGGCATCACGCACGTCCATGATCCAATGTATCGTCGGCGCCATGATCGCGCGGCACAGCTGCCGCGCGGCGACACATGACGCCGGCTGGGGCCTACCGCTCGCAAGCCTACACCGTCGAGACCGGACCCCCCAGGCGCCGCCGAGTCGCGCTCGACGGCTGGGCGGGCACGTCTCGTCAGCGTCGCGTCTGGCTCGTACCTTCCCGCCCTTCCGCCCCCTCCACCGTGCCTCCTGTGACGCGCTCGCCAGTCCTGATCCTCACCATGCTCGCCGCTCAGGCCGCCGTGGCCCAGACGCCTGCCAGGTCGCGTCCCGCAACGCCGTACGTGCCCGGCCCCGTCTGGGAACAGCGCACGCCCGAGGCCGCCGGAATGGACGCTGCTCGGCTCGCCGAGGCCATCGAGTTTGCGAAGAAGAACGAGGCGAGAGCGCCGCGCGACATGGAGGAGTCGCACTATCGCTCGTTCGGTCGCGAGCCTTTTGGCCAGGCCATTGGCCCGCTCAAGCCGCGAGGCGAGCCCACCGGCGTGGTGCTGCGCGGTGGCTACCTGGTCGCGAGCTGGGGCGAACCGGACCGCGTCGACATGACGCACAGCGTGACCAAGAGCATGGTCTCGGCCACCGTGGGCCTCGCCGTCGATCGCGGGATCATTCGGTCGGTGCACGACACCGTGTGGAAGTCGCAGGCGCCGATCTATCCGCTGCGCCTGCAGGCGCCGAGCGAGCCGGGATCGAGCATGGGGCACAGCATGTTCATCGAGCCGTTCAACACGCCGCACAATCGGCGCATCACGTGGGACGACATGCTGCGGCAGACGAGCGACTGGGAGGGCACGTTGTGGGGCAAGCCCGACTGGGCCGACCGACCGGCGCAGGACGCGTCCACGTGGAAGACGCGCCCGCGCGCGACACCAGGCACGACGTACGAGTACAACGACGTGCGCGTGAACGCGCTGGCGCTCGCCGCGACCAACGTGTGGCGTCGGCCGTTGCCCGAAGTGTTGCGCGATCACGTGATGGGTCCGATCGGCGCGTCCACGACCTGGCGCTGGTACGGCTACGACAACGCCTGGATCACGCTCGATGGCCGTCCCGTGCAGGTGGTGTCGGGCGGCGGGCACTGGGGCGGCGGGCTGTTCATCAATGCGTGGGACATGGCGCGGTTTGGTCTGCTGACGCAGCGGCGAGGCATGTGGGGCGAGACGCGCATCCTGTCGGAAGCCTGGGTGAAGCAGTCGCTCACGCCGACGGTGCCGCAGCCCACCTACGGCTACATGAACTGGTACCTCAACACCGATCGCAAGTGGATGCCTAACGCGCCGGCCTCGGCGTTCGGGCACGTCGGCAACGGCACGAATCTGGTGTTCGTGAGCCCGGAGCAGGACCTGGTGGTGGTCGTGCGCTGGATCGAGAACAGCGCGATCAACGAGTTCCTGGGCCGCATGCTCGGCGCCGTCCGATGAACGTCCCGCGGGCGTCGCTTCGGACGCGCGTGACGCGAGCAAGCCTCCGGCGCCGCGTCCCTCCGCCGATTCCAGCGACCCGTATCGAGGAGCATTCATGACGTTCGTGCCTGACGTGCTGAAGGGCCGCGTGGCGTTCGTCGCCGGCGGGACGAGCGGCATCAACCTCGGAATTGCCAGAACGCTCGGCGAGTTCGGCGCGCGTGTCGCCGTGCTGAGCCGCAATGCCGAGCGCGTGCAGGGCGCCGTGGACGCGCTCCGTGCGGCCGGCGTGGACGCGGCCGGTCACGTGGGTGATGTGCGCGAATACGCCGCGATGGAGCGAGCGATGACGGCGTGCGCGGAGTGGGGTGGCGGGATCGACATCGTCGTGTCGGGAGCGGCCGGCAACTTTCTCGCGCCGGCCAACGAACTGTCGTCGAACGGCTTTCGCACCGTGGTCGATATCGACCTCAATGGCACCTTCAACGTGCTGCGCAGCGCCTGGCCGCTGCTGCGCCGACCTGGCGCTTCCATCATCAACATCTCCGCACCGCAGGCCACGGAGGCGTATTTTGGCCAGGCACACGTGAGCGCGGCGAAAGCCGGCGTGGAGATGCTGACGCGTTCGCTCGCGAGCGAGTGGGGGCGCGAAGGCGTGCGCGTCAACGCCATCGTGCCGGGGCCGATCCTGGATACGGAGGGCATGGCGCGGCTCGCGGCGAGCGAGGAGATTCGAGCAGCATGGCTCGACGCCAATCCCATGCGCCGCTTCGGCACGGCTCGCGAGGTGGCCAACGTGGCCGTGTTTCTCTGCACGGAGGCAGCTTCTTACGTGAATGGCGCCATCGTCCATTGTGATGGCGGGCAGGTGCTCGGCGGCATGCGCGACTTCTCGGCGAGCTGGGCCGCGATCAAGGAGCGCGCACGGCGCGTGTAGTTCAGGCTGAGTCGCTGCGGTAGGGGCCGGAGCCACCTCCACGGCCCCCGCGCCGCTTTCGGCGCCGACGCGGAGCGCCGCCGGCCCCCTCGCTCGCGCCTGATCCGTGCGTACGTGGTTGCGCCGGTGGGTGAGCGCCGCGTGCCCCGGTCGAGCGCTCGCGAGCGGGCGTGGCCGACCGCGCGTCTCGCTGCGAGGACGAGCGTTCGCGCGGTGGCGTGGTGGCCGGGCGTGAAGGTGCGGTGCCGCGGTCGCGCGCCTGCGTTCGCTCGCGCGCGGTCTTGCGCTGCGCGCGGTGTGCCGCGAGCCGCTCCGACAGCGGGATCTCGAGCCTGGCGGCTGGTCGGGCCGCGTAGTCGAAGTCGGGCAACGTCACCCGGGGCAGCGCCTTGCCCACGGCGCGCTCGATGGCCTTGAGATCGCCCTCTTCGTCTGGCGCAACAAACGTGTAGGCCTCACCCGTCAGCTCGGCGCGGGCGGTGCGGCCGACGCGATGGATGTAGTCCTCCGAGGCCAGGGGCACGTCGAAGTTCACCACGTGGCCGAGCGCTTCGACGTCGATGCCGCGCGCGGCGATGTCGGTGGCGACCAGAACGCGCTGCGTGCCATCCTTGAAGCCGGCGAGGGCGAGCGTGCGCTGTGCCTGCGACCGGTTGCCGTGGATCCGCGCGGCCGCGACGCCGTGTTTGGTGAGATACTCCCAGAGCCGGTTCGCGCGGTGTTTGGTCCGCGTGAACACCAGCGCTTGCTCCATGAGGTCGCGCGTGAGCAGTTCGAGGAGCAGCGCGGACTTGAGTTCCTGCGGAACCGGGTAGACGGCCTGCGTGATGCCGTGCGCCGGCGCCGCCTTGCGGGCGAGGTTGATCGTTGCCGGATCGCGCAGCATTTCGCGCGTGAGTTCGACGATGGGCGCCGGCATCGTCGCGCTGAAGAAGAGCGTTTGCCGCTTTGACGGCACGTGCTTGAGCACGCGCCGGATGTCGGGGAGGAAGCCCATGTCGAGCATGCGGTCGGCCTCGTCCAGCACGAGGTACTCCACGTGCGCGAGCGACGCATACGGGTGCCGCAGGTGGTCGAGCAGGCGGCCAGGCGTCGCGACGATGACGTCGACGCCGCTCCGGAAGGCGTGCTCCTGCGGCCCCATGCCCACGCCGCCAAAGATCGCCGCCCCGACCAGGGGCGAATGAACCGCCACCGCGTTCAGTTCTTCGAGCACCTGCGCCGCGAGTTCGCGCGTGGGGGTGAGTACCAGCGCCCGCGTGACGCCCCGCTTCTGCGCGAGCAGGCGGTGCAGGACGGGGAGCAGGAACGCGAGCGTCTTGCCGCTGCCCGTCATCGCGCAGGCGAGCACGTCACGCCCGCCGGCCGCCGGCGGGATGGCGTCGCCCTGGATCGGGGTCGGCTTGGTAAAGCCCAGTTCCTTGAGGCCCTGGAGGAGCGCGGGGTGCAGCTGCAGTGAAGCGAACGACACGAGGTTCGGGAGGGAGGCGGGAGCCCCAATGTACACTCTCCCTCACGATCCATGTGGTGTCAGGGCTTGCCGAGGCCCGGCCAGCGTGCTGACAACGCGGCGCCGAGCCTATCCAGAGGGGCCGCCCGCGCCTCGAGGCTCCATACTGGCCTCGAGCGCCTTTACTCAGCGGATCAGGCGCTGCATCGACCACGAGATCAATGCTCCAGCTATGAACTGTTTGCCTCCGGGAGCGGTCGCGCTGCCGGCGCCATTGCAGCGAACGCGGCGCGACATGGCCCCTTCGAACGCAAACGAAACGGCCATGCCGCCGAGAGCATTCTGTGTGATCGAGACGACGCCGACCAGTAGCGAGTCGCCGCCCGTTGCTGTGCTACGTGACGTCAGCGAGACGCCCTCGAACGTGGCCCCCCACACCAGAGTCGCCCACAGCTCGGCGCGCTCGGGGCCCTCATAGCGTAGCTCGACCGGGAGCGGCCAGAACGCGGTAGCAGGCTGCGCCTCCAGGTTTGCGTAAGCGCCGAAAGCAAGCAGGAGAGCGGCGGCGACTGGCGTGAAGGATCGCGGGCTCATGGGAGTGTGCCCTGAGGGCCCAGCCAGTCAACCCCGTACGGATCGCGTCGTGCCACGGCTACCCATTCATCGCGCAGCAAAATGGCCTGCTCGAAGGTCGCCACAGGATGGGGGGAGCCAGTTCTACTCAGGCTCACACACGTACGTCTCGCACCTCAGCGTCCCCGTCATGTTGCAACCCGTCGTTACGAAGACGGGCCCGCAGTAGCCCGCGTAGCACCGATCCATCTCGCAGAACGCCGAATTGCTTACGGAATCAGCGCCCGCAACGGAAAGCCACCCCGCTGCCGGGCTTCCCAGCAACAACGCAACAAGGACGACCCTTGTTCGACTTCGCGACCGCTTCGCACCTTCAGCTGTACGGGCCATGGTTTCCACCTCCGTGAACAGAATCGCGTCAAGCTGATGCCAGGTCGCTCTCGGGAACAGGCGCGCCCAGCGCGGACCAGTTGCGAATATCCTGGAGCCCTACCTTCCTCAGCAGAACGCGCTCAGAGACCAAACCCGGATCCACACCTCCGGCCGGAAGGGCCCCGACGCGTCGAATCAGCACGATAAGCTGAGGAGTGGCGGCCATCCCCCGATGATCGCGATCCACGAAATGGGCGCTCGCCTGATTGAGCACCCCTTGACCGGCAGCTACCTCATCGAATGCTGCGATCTTGTGGAGATGCACCATGCCCGAAGTGGCGGAGACTTCGCGACCAACACCAACCGACACGAATGCGAGGCCGCGCCGCGCGCCCTCGGCGCGGAGCTCTCCGGAAATGGATCGCACCAGGTTCGGAAGGTCCGCCGCGTTTGAAGGACCACACCTGGAGGATCCGACATACACGAGAAGGAGCTGCCCACCGACCTTCGGTACTGCACCGTCACTGAAGCCATCGCGCGCCGCCGCGAAAGATCGCTTCGCAACCGCCCTCCCGGCCCATGTTCCTCCCCACAGTGTGCCGATAAGCAACGCGCTATCACGCATCCACTTCCTTCGCCCTCCCGGATCGTGGTTCATGACGTTGCCCTCGCTTCAAGGATGACCACCATGGGAAACGGCTCGTTCTGAAACGCATAGATCCTCCGACCGAGAACACTGCCTATCGTGGGAAGGTCCGAAGCGACGAAGACGCTTCGCCCGCTTGCTGCATCTATCAGGTACGTGTCTATGCGCTCCCAGAGCGTCTTTGCTGTCAGGGCGCGCAGCGTCATCAGGCCTACCTGAACGCAAACAATGCCCGCGCTCAGCTCCCTGGCGCGCATGGTGAACGATCCGTCCGGGTTGTCGGGGTCTACGCCTATGGCCAGCTGCCCTCGCTCGTTGACTCGTTCCCTCGACACGCCGACGCGAAAATCGGAGAGCCTGGTGACCCATGCTTCGGACCCGTCGGGCCGAAACCCTCGAACGAACGGCAGTCTTGACAGAGCGATCACAACATCGCCGCCGCCCGTGCACGCGACAACGCCCTCGTTCATCACGCTCCGAACAAGCGCCTGTCGAGCCTGGTACCCGGCACCGAACTGCCGAATGACTCTGCCGGTGGAGTCCCGCACGCGCACCAGTCTCTCAGCTGCACTCGTGTCCCCGCCTCGCACTCCGGTGCCCATGCTGATGACCTGCCCCCGCGACTGACACATCGCCCACCCATCCGGCGGAATCACCCGATGCAGTTGCGGCTGGCCGCGCGAATCAAACCGGATTCTCTTCAGGCCAAGCGCCAGGTCCGCCACCACTACCTCGCCCGCATTCACCCAGATTTCCATTGGGCTCCTGAAGTCCAGCGGCCCGGCCCCTGATTGCCCAACAAAACCGCTCGGCTTGCCGCTCCGGTCGAAGATGCGGATGCGAGAGAACGCACGGTCGAGAACGAAGGTTCGCCCCACGCTGTCGACGGCCACATCCATGATCATTCCAATGGCCTCGTCGACCGGCCCGGTCAACCTTCCAACGGAGTCGACGCGCTTCGCGGCGCGGAGCAGCCGGGCAAACGCATCCAGTCGCACGTTGCCGGAAACCGTGTCCCTCATTCCGACGACGTGGTCCGCGCGCTGCGCAAGGTTCGCCCGCGTCGGATGTCGCTCAATGACCTGCGCTGTGGCGACCGAAGGGCCGACCACGCAGATGGCGGCCACCGCGGCGAACAGACACGCCCTCATTGCTGTCCGCACAGATACGTGTCGCAGAACTGGGGGAATGCGTTCTCGACATCACAACCCTTGTTGGAGGCGGGCCGATTCTCGCAGAACATCCCCCACACGCACACATCGTTCTCGCAATAGGCCAGGGCCGTCTGATCCGCTCTGGCGGCCACCGAAGCGCCTCCGACCACTAGCGCCGCGGTGAACAACAGGCACAGCCGGAGGACTGTTGAGCGCATGGAAGTTGCTCCTGTCAAGGGGACGTGAGTCTACAGTGTCATCCAAGGGGTGAGCGTTCAGGCACGCACACCATCGCGGGTACGCAGTGAATCGGACACGGAAACTCCGTGGTCCCTCATGTGAGGGTTGGTCATCGCCACACGGTTGGCGGAAACTCTCCCTGGTGAACAGCCCCGCCCGCTTTTCGTGTGTAGGGTCTCTGTGGTCGGCTACAGTAAGTCCCCCCCCCTCGGACTTGTCAAGATTGATCTGCAGTCCGGGGTACGCAGGAAGGAACGCACGCTGAGCCCGCCTTCCGATGATGTCAGAGGAAAGCTGACGGGGTCAGAGGAACACGGCGTCGGGCTCGAGCGCGCGTGGCCGCCGCCCTCCACCGGGTTCCGAAGGGCTGGTCGCTCGGATATGCTTGCAGGGCTCGCTACCCCCTCCCGATGCCCCGCTCCTACACACGATTCGTTTGCCTCCTCGCGCTCCTGGCGTCCTCGGCCACGCCATCTAGGGCGCAACGCCCCGCCGCTCGGGCGACCTCCTTGGCCGGCCCGGGCGCACTCGACTCCACCTGGTTTGCCGGCCTGCGCTGGCGCGAAATGGGCCCCGCCCGTGGAGGCCGGTCCGTCGCCGCGGCGGGCTCGGTGCAACGGCCCAATGAGTACTGGATGGGCACCACCGGCGGCGGTGTCTACAAGACGACCGACGGCGGCCAGAACTGGGCCGCGGCGAGCGACGCCTTCTTCGGCGGAACCGTCGGCGCCATCGCCGTCGATCCGCAGAACGCCGACATCGTGTGGGTCGGTGGCGGCGAGACCGACATCCGCGGCAACACGGCCGGCGGTGACGGACTGTGGAAGTCCACCGACGCCGGCAAGACGTGGTCGTTCCTTGGCTTCAAGTACGAACACATCTCCACCATCCGCCTGCACCCGACCAACAAGGACGTCGCGTGGATCGGCGTGTTCGGCAATCCGTTCCAGGCCGGGCCGCGCGGACTCTTCAAGACCACGGACGGCGGCAAGACCTTCAATCGCATCCTCTACGCGAACGACTCCACCGGCGTCATCGACATCGCGCTCGACCCATCGAACCCGGACATCCTGTACGCGGCGATGTGGCAGGCGTGGCGAGCGCCGTGGGCCATGTCGTCCGGCGGCATTCACTCGGGGATCCACAAGTCGACCGACGGCGGTGCGACGTGGACCAACCTCACACGCACCGCGCGCGGCCTGCCCACCGGGGTGATCGGCAAGATCGGGCTCGCCGTCTCGCCGGCAAAGCCGAGCCGAGTGTGGGCGATCATCGAGCACGATTCCGGGGGAGTGTACCGGAGCGACGACGCCGGCGCGTCCTGGTCGTACATCAACCGGGACCGCAAGCTGCGCCAGCGCGCGTGGTACTACTCGCAGCTCACGGCCGACCCGAAGGACACCAACGTGGTCTACGCGCTCAACGTCGGCTTCTACCGGTCGCGTGACGGTGGCGTGACCTTCCGCGAGTCGATCAACGTCCCCCACGGCGACAACCACGACCTCTGGATCGCGCCCAACGATCCGCAGCGCATGGTGGAGGCCAACGACGGCGGCGCCACCGTGTCCACGAACGGTGGCCGCACCTGGACCGACGAGGAGTTCCCGACCGCGCAGTGGTACCACGTCGACCTCACCAACGAGTACCCCTACACCATCTGCGGCGCCCAGCAGGACAACTCCACGCTCTGCGGCCCGAGCCGCAAGCCGGGTGGCGTGCAGCTCTCCGACTGGATCGAGTCCGGCGGTGGCGAGTCGGGCTACGTGACGCCGCATCCCACCAAGCCGTGGATCATCTTCGCCGGCAGCTACGGCGGGTTGCTCACGCGCCGCGACCAGCGCACGGGCTTCACGCGCGACATCTCGGTGTACCCGAACAATCCGATGGGCGAGTCGTCCGAGGACATCAAGATCCGCTTCCAATGGACGTTCCCGATCGTCTTCTCGCGACACAACCCCAACGTGCTGTACGCGGGCGGCTCGCGGCTCTTCCGTTCCACCAACGAAGGCGCGAGCTGGACGATGATCGGGCCCGAGTTCTCGCGCGCGGACAAGCGCACCATGGGCGCTTCGGGCGGACCGATCACCAAGGACCAGACGGGTGTCGAGACCTACGCGCTGATCTTTGCGTTCGACGAGTCGCCGGTTCGGCCCGGCGTGCTCTGGGTCGGCAGCGACGACGGCCTCGTGTGGATTTCGCAGGACAATGGCGTCACGTGGAAGAACGTCACGCCGCCCGACATCGGCGACTTCACCCGCGTCTCCATCATCGAGCCGTCGAACTTCGACGCGGGCACGGCCTACATCGCGGCCAACCGCTACCAGCAGGGCGACAAGACCCCGATCATCTACAAGACCACCGACTACGGCCGCTCATGGAAGCGGATCGTGAACGGCATCGCGCCCGATCACTTCCTGCGCGTCGTGCGCGAAGATCCCAAGCGCCGAGGGTTGCTCTTTGCGGGCACTGAACGCGGCGTGTACCTCTCGTTCGACGACGGCGAGCAGTGGCAGTCGCTGCGCCGCAACCTGCCGCTCGTGCCGGTGCATGACCTGCGCATCCGCGACGAGGACGTGGTGCTCGCCACGCACGGCCGCGGCTTCTGGGTGATGGACAACATCTCCGCGATCCGGCAGCTCACGCCCACGGTGACCGCGAAGTCGGCGCACCTGTTCGCACCGCCTGACGCGTTCCGCACGGACTGGGGCGGTGGGTTCTTCGCGCAGCTCGCAGCCCTCGCCGGCGGCGGCCCTGGGCTCGGCGCCAATCCGCCGTCGGGCGCGCTGGTGCAGTACTACGTCAAGGAACCGAACCAGCGCATCACGCTCGACTTCCTCGACGCCGCGGGTACGGTCATCCGCTCGTTCACGAGCGAGCAGGATCCGCTGACCGCGGCCGACTCGCTGCGCATGGAGGGGCAGAAGGCCGCGGCCATCGATTCGATGGTCAAGGCTGGCGCCTCGCGTGACTCGGCAACAAAGACCATCACCGCGCGCTTCGCCGACCCGCGCGCGGCGATGCAAAACGTCGACATGGAGGAGTTCTTCAGCCGACCGCCGCGCCCACCGCGCGTGCCGAACAAAGCCGGGCTCAACACGTTCGCGTGGGACATGCGCTATCCCGATGCGGTGCGGTTCGAGGGGATGATCATGTGGGCCGCGGGCGTGACGGGGCCGGTGGCGCCGCCGGGGACGTTTGCCGTGCGCCTGACGACGGGCGGTGAGAGCCAGACGCAGCGGTTCCGCATCCGCAAGGACCCGCGGACCGATGCCACCGACGCGCAGCTGGTCGAACAGTTCCGGCTGCTGCTGGCCATCCGCGACAAGACGACGGAAGCCAACAACGCCGTGCGCATGGCGCGCAACATGCGCTTCAATGTCACCGACCGTACGGGCAGACTCTCGGCGCAACAGCAGGCCGAGTTCACCGCGATCGCCGACGCGATGATGGCGGAGGTGAGCGCGAGTGAGGGCGAGGTGTATCAGGTGCGCAACCAGTCGTCCCAGGACCCGCTCAACTATCCCATCAAGCTCAACAACAAGATCGCGGCGCTGGCCGGCACGGTGGGAACCGGCGAATACGCACCGACGCGACAGAGTGTGGCCGTGTTCAACGAACTCGTGACCAAACTGGACGCGCAGACCAGGGCCATGAACCGCGCGATGGACACCAACCTGCCGAAGCTCAACGCGATCCTGCGTGCGGCCGGGCTCGCGGAGCTGCGCAAGAGCACCGACGAGATCACGAAGGAGAAGCCGCCGGTCGCGATGTAGCGCTCGCCAGCGGATCCAGGTTCGACCGGCGCCGTCGTGACGTTTCGTCACGGCGGCGCCGTGTCGCATCGGGGACCTCGGTCCCTGGCGATGTGTGCGCGCGAGTGACGAACCGGGCCGCGGCGCCGGTCGAGGCTGCCTAACGACCGTCGAGCCGGCCGCGACCGGGCGCCGCGCCAGCCGAGCCCGCTCATGCCTCGCGCGAGGGAGTCGCGAGTGGTACGCCGGGACAAGTGATGTGCTGCAGTGTGCGATGGCGCACACGTTTCGTTAGGCAATACGTGAGCCGTGTCATGGTGTACGCGCGATCCCGTGTCCCATCGTGGCGCGCCGCAACTCGCACGCGTGGCGCGTGCTCGGCGAACGGCGCCGAGCCCGTCGCCCGACGGCCTGCTATCGCGGGCCGCCCGGGCCGTGACGTGCGAGGAAGCATGACAAACCCTGGAGGACCAGACTCGTGCAACGGACCCATCTGCTCCGGCGTGCCGCCGCGCTCGCCGCCCTCACACTCGCTGCCGCCTGCGGTGACGATGACCCTGCGGCGCCTCCGGGCACCCTGACGGTCGCCGCCTCGCGCTCCGACCTCACCATCACCCAGGGACTCAGTGATACCCTGACACTCACCATCACGCGCGGCGGCTCGTTCACCGGACCCGTCACGCTCACTTCCAGTGGCGAGCCCACTGGTGTGACCGTCACACTCGCCTCACCCACGATCGCCCAGGGCAGCGTGTCGAGCGCGGCCACCGTCACCGTCGTCGCCGCCGTTGCACCGGGCACCTATCCCATCACCATCACCGCAGCCGGGACCGGCATCACGCCCAGTCCGACCGCGACCATCAACCTCTCCGTCGTGGCCGCGCAGGTCGCGGACTTCGGCGTCAGCGCATCCGTCGACACGGTCAACATCACCGCAGGCCGCGACTCGGCGATGGCGTATGTGCGTCTGAGCAAGATGGGGGGATTCGCCGCCGCAGTGTCGCTCACGACGGACTCGCTTCCGCCCGGTGTGCGCGTTGCGTTTGCCGATACATCGCTGACCGGTGACTCGACGCGTATCACGATTCGCGCCGAGGCCGCCGTCCCGGCCAGTTCGTTCGACGTCACGATTCGCGGGCGATCGGACACCACGACACGCACCGACAAGATCCGGGTGAACGTGGCCGTCCCCGCGGACTTCGCCCTCGCCATCGAGCCCGATACCATGACGCTCGTGGCGGGCACCAACGGTCAGGTGCGCGTGCGAGCCATGCGCAGCGGCGGGTTGGCTGACACCGTGCGACTCGTCCTCCAGCCCGCACCGGCCGGTGTCACCGGCACGTTCGGCACGCCGTCGCTTGGTGGCGACAGTACCGTCCTGACCATCGCCACCGCCGATTCGACCGCGCCCGGCATCTATGCGTTGATCGTGCAGGGAACCGCGGGGAGCCTGGTGCGCACCGACACGATGGCGCTGACGGTGAATCCAAGGCCGGTGGTGAAGTCGCTGGATATCGCGCTCCTGCCGACCGGCGATTCGCTGTCCACGGGGTCGACGGACACGATCACCGTGGTCGCGACGCGCACCGGGTTCACGGACACCGTGAAGCTCACGACCGATTCACTGCCGCAGGGTGTGAAGGTGACGATCGACACCGCCGGGATCACTGGTGACACAGCGCGCGTTCCGATCAGTGTCGACAGCACGGCGGTGCCAGGCACGTATTCGATCCGATTCATCGGCAGTGCGACGGGCGTGCCGAGCGATACGGCGACGTACACACTGGTGGTGAAGGCGGCGGGGGGTGGATCGAGCGGTCGCGTCGGTCGATCGGTGACGGCCGCTGACGCCGTGATCCCGGCTCGGCGCGGTCGCACGTCCGTGACGCCGCACCATTCGGCGCTCCGCGAATGACCGACTGACCGATACCAACGCATCCGGGGAGCGGGCGCTGCTCACTCCCCGGATTTTGGGACTCTCGATGCGTGAGACGGTTTGGGGTTGTCACGAGCATCGCCCGGCACGACTCGGTCCACGTCACTGCGTGGCCCGAGTTGGCGTACCGGCCCGGAGTCACCGGGCCCTGATTGCTGCAGAGCCGGAACGGCCGTCGGTGGGTCGTCCGCGCGGCGTTTGGCCCCGTGGGGCCGACGCACGAACAGTTCGCGCGACTGCTCCAGGTCTTCGAGAAACATCGCCTCGGCCTGCTGCCCGAGTGTAGGGTCCTCGATGACCGCATCGAGTTCATAGTTGATCGCGACGCCGAGGAGGTTGTAGTCGGTCGATCCGACCCGCACCCAGCGTCCATCCACCACGCTCGTCTTCGCGTGCATCATCTCGCCACGCCACTCCCACAGCCGCACGCCGCTGCCGAGCAGGCGCCTGATGAATGGCGAGATGAGCGTGCGCAGCCACGGGTGGTCGTAGCGGCTCGGTACGAGCACCCGCACGTCAACGCCATCGCGTGCCGCGCCGGCCAGCGCCTCCACCACGCTCCATGACGGCGCGAAGTAGGCGCTGGCGAGCCAGATGGACCGCTCGGCTCCGATCGCCTGCATCTGCAGGGCGCGCGAGACGCGCTGCCGCGCCGGCTCGCCTTCGATGATGCCCACCAGCGAGGGAGGATCGTGATACGGATCCAGATGCGACGCGTTTGGCGTGCGCAGGCTGCCGAACTGCAGGTGAACCGTGCCGCCCGCGAGCGTCCACATGCGATCGAACGATGTGGCCATGTCCACGGCCGCCGGGCCGGCGATTCGCACCGCCGTATCGCGCCACGGCGATCGGCGCTGGCGCAGGATGCCGTTCTTCCACTCCATGCCGATGCCGATCCCGCCAGTGATGCCCGACGTCCGGTCCACCACGAGCAGCTTGCGATGATCGCGCGGCAGCAGCCCGAGCCACGGCCGCAGTCCGGGTCGCTGGAAGATGCGCACCTCGCCCCCGGCCTCGGTGATCGGCGCAAAGAACGACATCGGTGTGCCCATCCGACCGACCCAGTCGACCAGCAAGCGGACCCGAATCCCGCGTCGCGCGGCCGCGACGAGCGCATCGCGGAACCTCAGGCCGACGTCGTCGCGCCTGAAGATGTACTGCTCCATGCTGACTTCGACCCGCGCCGCTTCAATGAGCGCCGCCATGGCGTCGAAGGCCGCGGGGCCGTTGCGCAGCAGCGCGACCTGGTTCCCCGCCGACACGTCGGCGGCGGCGATACGCCAGAGGCCGCGCGCATAGGTGCGGGACGCCTGCGCGCGCGCGATCGCCGGTACGGCAACGTCAAAGTCCGACGGGGTCTGGCTCAGGTGGAGACGCCGAGGCTGAAGGATTCGAACGCCACGCTGTAGAGTAGGGTGTGGACGCGCAACCCGTATCCTCATCGCCCCGACACGCATTCGCCGTCACGGTTCGACACCTGACTCGGCAGCGAACGGCACCCTAAAAACCCCCGGCTAGCGCGTGCCGTTGCGTCGCGCAAGCAGGGGCCGCAGCGCCACCTGCGCGGTCATCGCCCCAAGCGCGAGCGTAAGCGCCACGAACAACATCTGAAACCCCGTCTGGATCGCCACGTTGACGTTGCGATCCACCAACGAACCCATGCTCAGAAACCCAATGCTGCCGGGAACGAGCAGCACCGTGGCAGGCTGCTGCAGCACGGGGTAGGGCAGGTGACGCTGGCGCGCGATCAGTGCACCGATCGCCATGGCCGTGAACGCACCCACGAATGCGCTCGCCGTGGGGCCGAGGAACTTGCCGGCACCATATGACGCGAGCGACGTCACGATGCACATGAGCGTGATCATGACGCCATCACGTCGCCGTGCGTGGAACAGGTGCGTCAGGGCAACGCCGGCCAGGAGCGGCGAGAGCACGCGCACCCAGGTGGGGACGGTGCCAAACGTGAACACGATGCGGTCCGACGACTGCACCGCCTGCTGCCCCGCCACGACTCCGACGATGAGCAACAGCAAGGTCGTGATCGCGGCCAGGAACCGCCCGGCACCTGAGGTCCAGTGGCCCTGCGCCAGTTCGGTCATCGCCACGGTGAGGCGCCACCCGGGGAGCAGGATCACCAGTCCGGCGATGAGCACGCGCACCGGTCGCACCGCCGTGAGCCCGAACGCATCGGACCCGAACGCGGCCGCCGAGGCGATGGCCGCCAGGACCACGGGCGTCAGGGGTTCAAGGTGTGGCCGCGGACCGGTGAGGGCGAGCACACCCCCCACCAATGCCCCGACGATCACGGCCAGCAGCAGCTCCTCCCACTGGGCTCGCAGGAGCAGCCCGGCCGAGGCACTGAGCGTGGCGCTGGAGAGCATCGTGAGCAGCGGAAACGACGCGGTGCGCGGGCGCCAGTCGAGCAGCTGCTGCAGGCGGTCGGCGCCCTCGTCCGGCGTGAGCTCGCCGCGGCGCACTCGCACGAGGAGACGGTGCAGCGCCACGGCACGCTGGAAGTCCGGCCCGGAGGGACGGACGCGAATGACCTCCGTCCAGTTGCGATCACCCAGCGCAATGGTGAGAAAGATTCCGGTGCCGGTGGCAGAACAGTCCGCACTGAATCCCAGAGAGTGCGCCAGCTCCCGCACGCCGTCCTCGATGCGGTCGGGTACCTCGTCGACCGCCGCGTACGCCCTTGCGGCAAGCTGAATGCAGCGGACCCCCCCCTCCTCACTCCGCGCGGCAAGTGTGGCTGGGGTCTCGTACAGCGAGGTGAGCGAAAAGGACATGGCCGGGAAACTACCACCACCACCACGCCCACTCACAACGCACGACGCACCCCCTCACCCCTGACCAACCCGTCCGCATTATCTTGCCGCCATGCTCTCCATCGATCTCTCCGGTCGCCGCGCACTCGTGGCAGGCGTGGCCGACGACGGCGGATTCGGATTCGCGATCGCGCGCAGCCTCGCCGAGGCCGGCGCCAGTGTCTGCGTGGCCACGTGGCCGCCGGCGCTGAACATCTTTCTCAGTCTGCTGGAACGCGGAAAGATGGACGAGTCGCGCAAGCTCTCGAACGGCACGATGCTCGAGTTCGAGCGCATTTACCCGCTGGACGCGGCGTTCGACACGCTCGCCGACGTCCCCGCCGACGTGCGCGACAGCAAGCGCTACAAGGACCTCGGCGACTACTCGCTCCAGGGGCTCGCCGATCGCCTCGTGGCGGATTTTGGCGCCCCGGCGTTCGATGTGCTCGTGCATTCGCTCGCCAATGGGCCGGAGGTGAAGAAGCCGCTGCTCGAAACCTCGCGCGGCGGCTACCTCGCCGCCCTCAGCGTGAGCGCGTATTCGCTGGTGGCCATGCTGCAGCGACTCGGCCCGATCATGCGGCCCGGCGGGTCAGTGCTGTCGCTCACCTACATGGCGAGTGAACGCGTCGTCCCGGGCTACGGGGGCGGCATGTCCTCGGCCAAGGCCGCACTCGAAAGTGACACGCGAACCCTCGCCTTCGAAGCCGGCCGCAAATGGGGGCTCCGCGTGAACACCATCAGTGCCGGTCCCCTGGCATCACGCGCGGCCAGTGCCATCGGGATCATCGAGCGCATGGTGGAGTACTGCGCCCGGAACACGCCCATCCCCGTCCCGCTCGTTCCGGACGAAGTCGCGCACACCGCGGCGTTTCTGGCCTCACCCCTGGGGACGGGCATCACCGGCGCCACCGTCTACGTGGACAAGGGGTACCACGCGATGGGCATGTCGGTGGTCGAGGGCCTGAACGCGCCCTGACCTAACGACGCCGCTTGACCGAGTTGGTGTCGGGGACGAAGTCGAACGGCTGTTGCACGACCTGCTGCACGGCGTTGCCGTTGCGGCGCGCCGGGCGATAGCGCTGATCCTTCACGGCGCGCCGTACGGCTTCACCAAACGCGGGGTGCGTCGTCGTCACCACGCTGAACGTGTCCATGATGACGTCGCCCTGCGCGTCCACCACGAACTCGACGAGCACCTTCCCCGCCACCGCGTAGTCGAACAGCGAATCGGGGTAGACCGGCCGGATCAGATCGTTCGAGTCGGGTTGCGCGGTCTGGTCCACCTCGGTCGAGCTGAACACGGTCCTGGCTTCGACCATCCGCGCGATCATGGCGGCCGCCGACATCTCGCCCTTCTTCTTCTTTGGCCGCAGTTCACCCTGGCGTGTCCAGAGAATGATCGTGCCACCCGTGCTGCTCATCATGCGGTTGCCGAGAAACTCCGCCGGCACGCTCGCCGGGCCCGAGTAGATCTCCACGCCTTCGAACGAACGCGGGTCCACCGAGTCGAGGTCGAACTCACCCGCGTAGAGCGGCGTGCCATCGAGCCAAACCAGCGGCGGCTGGCGCGACCCGCGAAAACGCACCGACTGCGAGCCCAATCCGCGAGACTCGACACGGGCACCGGGGATCATGCGGAAGATGTCCGTCATGTTCATCGGGTTGCGTCGCTCGATCTGTTCGCGCGTCACGAAATGTCCGAGACCGCGACTGAGACGCTCGTAGAAGCCCGCCATGCGGCCCGTGAGGTTGCGTCGCCCGTAGACGATCAGCGGTTCGAGTTCCACGGCCAGGCGCGCCAGGGTGATCGACACCGGGTGCTGTTCACCCGCCCGCACCGTGACGCGCACGGTGTCGGGCCTGAAGCCGATGCGCCGGATGCGCAGCGACGTCTCGCCCGGGGCGGCCCTCGCCAGGATGAACGCGCCCTCTTCGTCGGTCTCGGCGGTGGTCGCGGTGCCGCCGACCGAAATAATCGCCCCGACCACCGGGTTGCCTAACGAATCCTTCACCGTCCCGGCAATTCCCCCGGTCCCGATCTCGCCCTGCTGGCCTGCGGCCGCAGCGGGCCACGCCAGAACACAGGCGGCGAACGCCGCACTCCAGGCTGAGTTACGCAGTCGCGGAATCGAAACGATCATGGTGCCTGTCCCCCGCGCGTTGCGCCGGACTCCCCGCGAGGTGGGGGGAGCCGCGCCGCGTTGAATGTCCATCGAACCGATTGTCTACCGCGCGGGCGCCGGGGGAGGGGGGAGTCCGCTACGCCAAGGTACTGCCACCCGTTTCCCTCGACCAGCACGGCTTTGCCAACAAGGGCGCTCCCCCTAGCCCGGGCCCGCGACACACCAGCAACTTCGGGAGGTCACACGCCTCCCCGAACCGCACCCCTGCACCCGCCGTATGTCATTCGCACTGCGTCACTTCACCCCGCTCCTGCTCGTCGTGGCCGCTCCGCGGCTCACCGGCGTTGCCGACGCGCCGACCCTCCCGGACGCCGCGCTCATTGCGTGGCAACTCCAACAACCCGGCGCCGGGATTCGCGGCTTCACCGCCGAAGGCGCCCGCGTCGAGCGGGAATGGGAGGCCAAGTTCAAGGCCGTTCCGGATCCAATGAGACAGCGCGACCTGGTCCGGCGACTCGCGGCCCGACCGCACCACGTCGGCTCGCCCTACCAGCGTCAGAATGCGGAGTACATGCGGGAATTGTTCGCCTCGTGGGGATGGGACGCGAAAATCGAGGAGTACTCCGTTCTGTTTCCGACACCAAAGACCAGACGACTCGAACTCATCGCCCCGACTCGCTACGTCGCCAAGCTGGAAGAAGCGGCGCTCAAGGAGGATCCGGCGACGGCGTTCAAGGCTGAACAACTCCCCACCTACAACGCGTACTCGGGCGACGGCGACGTCACCGGGCCGCTCGTGTATGTGAACTACGGCGTGCCGGCCGACTACGAAGAACTCGAGCGGCGCGGCGTTTCGGTGCGCGGCGCCATCGTGATCGCACGCTACGGCGGCAGCTGGCGCGGCATTAAGCCCAAGGTCGCCTTCGAGCATGGCGCGGTCGGCTGCATCATCTACTCCGACCCCCGCGACGACGGCTACGCGCAGGGCGCGGTCTACCCCGCAGGTCCCTGGCGTCCGCGGGACGGCGTGCAGCGCGGCAGCGTGCTCGACATGCCGGTCGCGCCAGGCGACCCGCTCACCGTGGGCACTGGAGCCACCGCGGACGCGCCGCGGATCGATCGGCGGGACGCAGCGACCATCATGAAGATCCCCGTGATGCCCATTTCGTACGAGGACGCGCAACCGCTGCTGGCCGCGATGGGGGGGCCCGTTGCACCGGAATCGTGGCGTGGGGCGCTGCCCATCACCTACCGGCTCGGCGGCGCGGGGCCGGCCCGCGCTCGGCTCACCCTCGAGCACAACTGGACGCAAACACCGGTGCTCAATGTCGTGGCCACGCTGCGCGGCAGCACCGCGCCTGACGAGTGGATCGTGCGTGGCAACCACATCGACGGTTGGGTGAACGGCGCGCAGGACCCCATCGCCGGCATGGCCGCGGAACTCGAAGAAGCGCGAGCCCTGGGTGAGCTGTACAAGCAGGGCTGGCGTCCAAAGCGGACCATCGTCTACACGGGCTGGGACGCCGAGGAGCCGGCACTCCTGGGCTCGACGGAGTGGGCGGAGCACCACGCAGCTGAACTGCGGCAGAAGGCGGTCGCATACATCAATACCGACGGCAATGGTCGCGGCTACCTGGGCGCTGGAGGTTCGCACTCGCTGGAGCGTTTCATCAACGAGGTCGCTCGCGACGTCGAAGATCCGGAAACGCGACTTTCGGTGTGGCGACGCCAGCAGGCCGCCGCGCTCCGCAACGGATCGCCGGTCCAGAAGCGCGAAGCACGGGAGCGCGCCGACCTGCGCATCGGCGCCCTGGGCTCGGGCTCGGACTTCACCCCGTTCGTGCAGCACCTCGGCATCGCCTCGCTCAACCTTGGCTTTGGCGGTGAAGACGGCGGCGGCATCTACCACTCGATATACGATACGCCGCAGTGGTTCGAGCGCTTCAGCGACACCTCGTTCGAATACGGTCGTGCGCTCTCGCAGGTCGTTGGCCTCGCCGTCATGCGACTCGCCAGTGCGGACGTATTGCCGTACCAGTTCAACAACCTCGCCGAAACGATCCGCGGCTACGTGGGTGAAGTGAAGGCGCTGCGCGATGAGACGGCCGCGCGCGCGATCGAGACGAATCGGCTGCTCGACGACGGCACGATCGCGGCGACGGCCGATCCAAAAGATCCCGTCAAGCCACCGGCGCGCGCGGTCACCGTCCCGCACCTGAACTTCGCCCCGCTCGACAACGCCGTCGATGCACTGACGCGCGCCGCCGCCGACTACGAGCGCGCATTCGCCGCGGCTACGCGCACGCCGCCCGCCGTACCCGTGCTCCAGCGCGCCAACGCGATGTTGCGCGACGTCGAGCGCACGTTCACATCGCCTGAGGGCCTGCCCAAGCGGCCGTGGTACAAGCACCTCCTGTACGCGCCGGGCCTCTACACGGGCTACGGCGTGAAGACGCTGCCCGGCGTGCGCGAAGGGATCGAACTCACTGACTGGGACACCACCAATCGCGAGGTGACGCGGCTGTCGAGCGCCATCGCCGCCGCGGCGGCACACATCGCGGCCATCACGACCGTCCTGGAAGGAAAGTGACCGGGCGGCTGCGTTCCGGTGCGCCGACGGCGGCGCTCGTCCTGCTGACGACCGTTGGGTGCGCACGCCAGCCCGGGCCAGGTGTCGGCGTGCCCACCGGCGCCTACGACGTCGTCATCGAGAACGCGAAGGTGGTCGATGGCACGGGCAACCCATGGTTTCGCGGGGAGATCGGGATCCGGGGCGATCGTATCGTGGCCATCGGGCCACCGGGCACTCTCCGCGGAACGTCGGCACGCGAACGCGTGGACGCGCGCGACCACGTCGTCGCGCCTGGATTCATCGACATCCAGGGTCACTCGTGGGAGGCGGTGCTGTGGCGCGATGGTCGTGTGCTTTCCAAGGTCACGCAGGGAGTGACCAGTGAAATCCTGGGCGAGGCCACGACGCCCGCGCCGTCCAACGAGAACATCGAGGCGCTCGCGGACGTGAACGACATGGCGCCCCGCCGTGCCGAGTTGCAGCGCAGTTTTCGCGGCCCGCGCGGGTTCGACACGTGGCTGCGGGCCATCGAGGCCAACGGCAACTCGGTGAACATCGGTTCGTACCTCGGGGCGACGACCGTGCGCGCGTATGCCATGGGACAGGCGCCCGGCGCTCCGGATGCGGCACGCCTCGACACCATGCGGCGCGTGGTCGCGGACGCGATGCGTGACGGCGCATTCGGCATCTCGAGCGCACTCATCTATCCGCCCGGGGCGTATGCGGGTACCGGCGAACTCGTGGAGATGGCCCGCGCGATGGCGCCGTTCCACGGCAGCTACATCACGCACATGCGCTCCGAAGACGATTCGCTGTTCGAGGCGATCGACGAGGCCATGCGTATCGCGCGCGATGGCGGGGTGCGGCTCGACATCTATCACCTCAAGGCGTCGTTGCGTCGCAACTGGCCCAAGTCGCCGGGGATGATGGCAAAGATCGACTCGGCGCGCCGCGCTGGGCTCGATGTCGCCGGCACCATGTACCCCTACCCGTTCAGCGGCAACAACCTCGGCGAGTGTTTTCCGGACTGGGCGAGCGAAAACGGGAAGCTCATGGACAACCTGAGGGACCCGACGACGCGCGCGCGCATCCTGCGCGACATGACCGATCTCTCCGGCGCGCCGCTCTGTCAGCTCGAGGGGCCGGAGGCCTATCTCATCGCCGACTTCCGCCGTCCCGAGTTCGCGAAGTACGAAGGCAAGCGCCTCAGCGAGATCTCGGCCGATCTGGGTCAGCCGTGGGCCGAGACCATCGTGCATCTCATCACGACAGAGGGTCGCGATCTGTCAAAGATCAATTTCACGATGTCCGAGGACAACGTCCGCGCCCAACTGAAGTTTCCGTGGGTCGTCATCGGCACCGACGCCGGTGGCGTTGACCCCGACAGCACCAAAGCGGTCGTGCACCCGCGTGCATATGGCACCTACCCGCGCATCCTCGGACGCTACGTGCGGGAACAGAAGCTCCTCACCCTCGAGGACGCCGTTCGACGCATGACCTCGGCGGTGGCATCGAGGCTGTCGCTGCGCGATCGGGGACTCCTGCGCGAAGGGATGAAGGCCGACCTCGTGATCTTTGACGACGCGACCATCATGGACCTCGCGACGCCGGAACGGCCGCACCAGGTGAGTCGCGGTGTCGAGCAGGTCTGGGTCAACGGGGTGCGCGTCCTGCGAAACGGTCAGCACACGGGCGCCCGGCCCGGTGTTGCGCTCCGCGGGCCGGGCTGGCGGCCATGAGCCCGGTCGGCGCCCGGTGTCGCGTTCCGTCCCGTCTTCACGCAACTCAACGCATGGCACCACGTTACGAACGTGGACGGCGGTCCCGGGTTGCCAGCACGGAGATTGCCTACCCGGCGAATCAGCGTCGTATCCATGACCCACCCGCCAAAACGCTAGATTAGCCCCTTGCCCGCTCTCGCCCACTTCGCGTGAACGACGTCAGGACCTGCCCCCAATGCGGACGGACCTACGGCGGCGACGACCGGTTTTGCACGGTCGACGGCGCCGCGTTGGTTGCGTCCGGCTCGGGCTCCCTGCTTGGCACCGTCGTCGCTGACCGGTTCCTGGTCCAGGAGAAACTGGGCGAAGGCGGCATGGGTGAGGTCTACCTGGCCGAACACGTTCGCATGAAGCGCAAAGTCGCGCTCAAGCTCATGCGACCGTGGATGCTGGGCGATCCGGTTGCGGTGGGGCGCTTTCATCGTGAAGCGGAGAACGCCAGCCAGATCTCGCATCCGAACGTGGCGCAAGTCTACGACTTCGGCGAGACGACGGACCGCATCGTGTACCTGGCGATGGAGTACGTGGACGGCGAGCCCTTGTCGCGTATCCTGGGTCGCGACGGGCGCCTGCACACGGTCCGCACCGCGGAAATCGTCCGGCAAACCGGCGAGGCCCTGACGGCGGCGCACGCGATGGGCATCCTGCACCGCGACCTCAAGCCGGACAACGTGATGATCGGCAAGGGTCGCAACGGCACCGATCTGGTCAAGCTCGTGGACTTTGGCATTGCGCGCGCCATGCATCGCGGCACGCAGCAGTTCACCTCCACGGGTCTCGTGGTCGGTACGCCGGATTACATGAGTCCCGAGCAACTGGCCGGCGACGATCTCGACGGCCGGAGCGACCTGTATGCGCTGGCGCTGATGGCGTTCCGCATGCTCACCGGCGCCAGCGCGTACCCGGAGGGGTCGAGCAGCGAAGCGATGGTGGCGCGCCTGACGAGTCAGCCGCGACCCTTGCTGACCGTGCGCCCCGAGGTGGCATGGCCGGACGCGTTGCAGGCCGCGTTCAATCGAGCGCTCGCGCCCGATCCCAATGCCCGCTACGCCGATGCGCTGGAGTTCGTCGCGGAGATCGACGCGGCGGTCTCGGCGATGCCGTTGAGCGACGCGGAACAGGCGTACCTGGTGGCGTTGTCGCAGCGCAGCGCGACACCGGCGCGCAGCCCGTCGATTGCGTCGCCATCGATTGCGACGCCCGCGCTGTCCACGCCTTCTCTTCCCACGCCGCCCGCACGACCTGCCAGCGGTGTGCAGCGGGTCGAGCCCCTGGCGGCGCAAGCGTCCGCGCTGCTGACGCCCCCGTCGATGCCACGACAGACACAGCCTCGACCGGCGGTGGCCCGGGCGCCGGATTCGGTGCTCGACCCCGTGGCGACGACGCCCGAAGCGGTTTCGCCGGATGACGCCGCGCCGTCCGGCACCGTGCCGACCACCGTGGAGCCGGAACCGGCAGCGTCGCCACAGCAGGAGCCGGCAGCGTTGCCACAGCGGGAGTCGCCTGAAACCAAACCATCTACAGCGGGCGGCCGTCAGCGGCCGCGCGCCATCACCTGGGGCGTTGCGGGTGTGGCCGCCGCGGCGCTGATCGGGTGGTTGGTCACGCGCGACGCGGGTGAGGCGACGCCGCCGGCCTCCGTGGCGCCGGTCGCACCAACCGCTGCCGTGCAGGTCGACTCGGTCGCCGTAGTCGGGCCACCGGTGGGCTCGGACTCGGCAGCGGCTCCGGACGCCGCCGCAGACTCCCTGCTGCTCCTCACCGCGCGTCGCGCAACGCTTGCCGCCTGGTCGTCGGCCGGACGTGGGGCCGCCGTGCTCGTGGACTCTTCCGGACTCGCGCTCACGTCGGCGGACCTGGTGCCTCCGGATTCCGTGGTTGGTGTTTTCATCGACGCCAACACCCAGTTGAAGGCGACCGTCCTGTCCGTGGACCGGACCTCGGGTCTGGCGACGCTCCTGCTGCCCATGCGACGGTGTCAGCGTTGTGCGATCGTGGCCCCGGTCGCCGAAGACCCAGCCGTGGCGGACTCGGTGTTCTTCCTGCCGGCCAGCAACCGCGCCGAGGGCTCACCGGTGGCGACGGTGGTCTCGGCCTTCGATGCCAGGTCGATCGCGACCGCGTCAGCTCCGCGCGGCGCGCGCGGCGCGCCCGTGATTTCACGCGCACAGGGCCGCCTCGTGGCGCTTGGAACCGCTACACGCCGACTCGTGACGCCGACTGCGATTCGTGATGCGGTGGTGAAGGGGCGCGTGCTCGCCCGCACGACGGCGGCGAGCGAGGAGTCGATCCCCGTCTGGCCAGAGGCCAGCGTGCCGCGTGCACAGCTGAATGACGTCGCCGAGCGTGTCCGACCGACGATCGAGTCCTATCGGCAGACTGCAAACGACGTGACGCTGCTGGTCATGACGCCGCAGGTCATGCGGTATCGGGCCGACGAGGCGGCCGATCCGATGAAGATTCCGGCCGATCCCATCCGGGGCTGGCAGCCGTTCGACGCCTACGTGAGCGAGCGGCGCGCCGTCGTCATGCTGAATGCGTCGAACAAGGACGCGGCCTTTCCGTTCAGCTCGCGCGGAGACGTGGATTTTCGTCGTGGCGACGTCACCATGATCCGGCTGTTCCGCAACGACACGCTCGTCGCGCCGATCGAAAGCGGCACGTACAGTGCGCTCACGGCCAACGGCTCGCGGCCGATCGCCCGGTCGTTCATTGCCGCGTACGCGCCGTCGGAGTTCGCCGCGGGGACGCTGAGGGTCGAGATCACCGACGCCCGGCAGAACCGGCCGATCTCGATGACGCTCCTGCCAGGCACCCTCGACCAGGTGCACAACGACTTCGCCTGGCTGTCGCGCCGCTGAACCGCGCGCCGCCTAACGGGCGGCGAGCAGTTCCAGGCTGATGTACAACGGCTTCGCCGCGGCGCGCTGCTGAACGGGCGCGTCGCCTAACGGGCCGCGAGCAGCTCCCGACTCGCCGTCCGGGCACACTCGGCAAGGAGCGCAGCGCCCACGAAGATCGCGTCTTCCGATGCGTGGAACCGCGGTGAGTGCGCGGCGATCCGCTCACCACCGGTTTCGCGCGCCCCGATGCGCATGAAGCAACCGGGAATGCGCTCCATATAGAACGCGAAGTCCTCGCCGCCCATGTTGGTGATGCCGAACGGCACCACCGCATCGCTGCCCAGCGCGCTGGCCGCGGCGGCCCGCGCCCATTCTGCTTCGCGGGGCGTGTTCACGATCGGCGGCGTGCCGCGCTCCACGCGAGCGGCGACGTTCACGCCGTGCGCCTCGCCAACGGCGACGCTGATCCGGGCCACCTCGTCGAGCAGTCGCTGGCGGGTGACGGGATCCATCGCTCGAAGCGTTCCGGTGAGCGTCGCTCGCTCGGGAATCACGTTGGCCGCGACGCCCGCGTGGAACGAGCCCACCGACACCACGGCGGGTGCGGCCGGATCCACGCGGCGCGCGACGATCGTCTGCAGCGCGGCCACGATCGCGGCGCCGGCGACGATGGGGTCCGCGGCTTCGTGCGGGCGCGCACCGTGCGCACCCTGGCCGATGATCTCGATCGAAAAACTGTCGGCCGACGCGGCCAGCGGGCCGGGCTCCACCACTACCTCGCCCACCGCGAAGCGTCGATCGACATGCCCGCCGAAGATCGCGGCAACACCGTCCAGCGCCCCGGACTCGAGTATCGCGAACGCGCCCGCGCCCACTTCTTCTGCCGGTTGCAGCACCACGAGGACGTCGCCTGCCGCAGGTTCGGCGAGCAGGCGCATCGCCGCGGCCACCGCCCACGACGCATGGACGTCGTGTCCGCAGGCGTGCATCACGCCATCGACGGTCGAGGCGAACGCGAGGCCGGTTTCCTCCTGGATGGGCAGCGCGTCGATGTCACCGCGAATCGCGACGACGGGTGCGTCGGATCGCCGGCCGGGGATGCGCGCCACCACGCCGGTTCGTGCAACGCGTCGAATGTCACCGAGGCCAAGGTCGCGCAACGCCTTCTCCAGCCGAGCGGCGGTGCGCTGTTCCTGCCACGAAAGCTCCGGGTGCTGGTGGAGGTCGCGGCGCAGGGCGACGACCACCTCGCGCTCGGCGGGCGAAAAGGCGCCAAGTGCGCGCTGTCGTGCGCGTTCGCTGGCGGTGGTCACGCGCTCCCATGTCGCAGCGTCTCGCTGCGAACGGTGAGCTGGTCGACGCGGTTCCGGTCGACCAGCACGCCGATGCCGGGCTTGTCGAGCGGGACGAGGGTGGTACCCTGCGGGGTCATCGTCCATTCCGGAGTGACGATGTCGCGGGTCCAGTAGCGGGCGCTCGGGCTCACGTCACCCGGCTTCACGAAGTTGGGGAGCGAGGCGAGCGCGACGTTGTAGGCGCGGCCAATGCCGCTTTCGAGCATGCCGCCGCACCAGACGGGGATGCCGTTGGCTTCGCAGAAGTCATGAATGGCGAGCGACGACGTGAAGCCGCCAACACGGCCCGGCTTGATGTTGATGATGCGCCCGCTGCCCAGGCGAAGCATGTCCTGCGCGCGTTCGAGGCTGGTGATGGACTCGTCGAGGCAGATTGGCGTGGTGAGTCGGGGCTGCAGCTCGGCGTGGCGAACGATGTCGTCCCAGGCGAGCGGCTGCTCAAACATCATGAGTCCCAGCGAATCCATCGCGATGAGCGCGTCTACGTCCTCCAGCGTGTAGGCGTTGTTGGCGTCGGCCATGATCGGTGCGTCGGGCAGCGCCTCGCGCACCGCGCGCACGTAGTCGACGTCCTTTCCCGGCTTGATCTTGAGCTTGATCTTGCGATAGCCGAGTGCGAGGGCGGCGCGCGCTTTGTCCACCAGCGCGGCCGGCGAGGCCTGGATGCCGAGCGAGATCCCGACGTCGATCTCCTCTCGAGTCCCCCCGATGAGTCGGGCCAGCGGGATCCCGAGCCGCTCGGCTTCGAGGCCCCACATTCCCATCTCGACGGCTGCCTTGGCCATCTGGTGCCCGCGGAAGTCCTTCTCGAGCGCGGCGTGTACGTCGCCCGGCCCCGCGAACGAGCTGCCCAGCACGCGGGGAATCGCCCACTTCGTCATGGCCAGCCACGCCACATCGATGGTTTCGGGCAGGTAGTTGGGCGCGTCGTCGGCCACGCACTCACTCCAGGAGATCGCACCGCTCGCGTCCTCGAGTTCGAGCAGCGCGATACGGCGCTCCGTCATGGTGCCGGAAGAAATCTGGAACGGCTCCCGGAGTGGGAGGCGGATTTCCCGCAGGGTCACGCGAACGAGTTGCAGCATGCGACTCAGGGCTGACTGGTGAGGACGTAGTAGGGCAGCGAGCCCTCCCGCGCACGCACGAAACGCGTGACCCGGTATCCGCTGGCGAGGAGAGGCACGACGACGCCGCGGACGGCGAGTCGCCAGGCAATCGGGAGGTCGGCGCCCTGCTGGTGAAGGCTGCTCGAGTCGACGGGGATCTGGAGACGGACGATGCGCGCGCCTTCGGCTGGTCGCGCGGTTGGGCGTCCCGCGCCATCGAGCGGATTGAGCAACGGCGCATCCGCGGCGTCGCCGTCCGCGAGGTCGGCGCCGGGGAACGGGGGCGGCATGTGCGGTCGCAACTCCCACTCGGCGACAAACCGATCGGTGGGCACCGTGCCGTGCACCGGGCTCCTCGTGTTGGACCCGTACATGTCTTCTATGTACTCGGCGACGCGCGCGCCCAGCCGGTTGAGGTTGAGGTGCGCGTTGCGGGACACGAGCGGATCAAAGGTCCAGTACATCACCTCGACGCCGAGGGCGAGGACCTGCTCGCGCTGGTAGTGCTTGAGGCGTTCGCCGATGCGGTGACCGCGCGCGTCCTCGCGCACGGCGAGCATATCGGACCAGTGGGAGAGCCGGCCGCCGCGCACGCCGGTGAGTCCAAAGACGAAACCGAGCATGCGACCGTTGCCGTCAAAGGCGCCGGCCGTGACGCCGCCCACCTTCTGGCCGACGCGCAGGATGGCCGCGGGTACGCGCTCCGAGAAGCCGCGGCCCCACGTCTCCTCCTGCAGCTCACAGCACTCCTGGTATTCCTCGAGGGTGGTGAGGTCGCGGATCGTGACGTCGGGGGAAGCGCTCATCCGGGGCGTGACGGGGGGCTCTTGCCAGCGGCGTCGGCCGCCGGTCTTATTGTGCACACCAGAATTGTATACAATTTAACGGCAAGAATGAAAGGAGCATGGGACATGCGCAAGCGCGTCATGGGTTTCGGTGGCCTCGTCGTCCTGATTCTGGCCTGTGGAGGTGAGGGCGCCGAGACCTCCGCGCGTCCGGTCAGTGCCGCGCCGTGGGACGTCGTCATCACCAACGGGCGCATCGTCGACGGAACCGGCAACGCGTGGTTCATGGGCGACATCGCCCTCCGCGGCGATCGCATTGCACTGATGACGCCGGCCGGTCGCCTGCGCGAGGCGCCGGCAACCCTTCGCCTCGACGCCAGCGGACTCGTCGTCGCCCCGGGCTTCATCGACATCCAGAGCCACTCGCGCGACGCGTTCCTCACCGGCGACGGGCGCGTCATCAGCAAGATCAGCCAGGGCATCACGACCGAGATCATGGGCGAAGGGTGGACCAACGCCCCGGCGAACCACCAGACCATCGGCGTGCTGCCAGCGATCGACCCGGCGAACGCGCCCGACTCGATCGCGCGCCGCTTCACCGGTCCCCATGGTTTTGACGCCTGGCTCACCGCGATGTCGTCACATGGCGTCTCGCCGAACATCGGGTCGTTTGTCGGCGCCACCACGCTGCGATCGTTCGCCAAAGGGTCCGCGGAAGGACCGGCGTCGCCCGCGGAACTCGACAGCATGCGGGCCGCCACGCGGCGTGCGATGGAAGACGGCGCCTTTGGCGTCGCCAGCGCCCTCATCTACCCGCCGGGCAACTTTGCCAGCACGGAAGAACTGGTGGAGATCGCAAAGGCGATGGCCCCGTACGGCGGTCTCTACATCTCCCATATGCGTTCCGAGGGCGACCAATACCTCGAGGCGATCGACGAACTGCTGCGCATCGGACGCGAAGGAGGCGTGGCCACCGAGATCTATCACCTCAAGGCGGCGGGCGTGCGCAACTGGCCCAAGGCGGCACGCGCCGTCGCCAAGATCGACTCGGCGCGGGCCGCGGGGCAGGACGTGCAGGCCAACATGTATCCGTACGTCGCCGGCGGCACCGGCCTGGCCGCGTGCACGCCGCCCTGGGCATCCGCCAACGACAAACTCCTCGACAACCTGCGTGATGCCAGCACGCGCGCGCGCATCCTGGCCGAGATGAACAGCGATCGCACCACGTGGGAAAACCTGTGTCGAATGGCGACCGCGCAGGGCGTGATGACGGTCGGCTACACGCAGGATTCGCTCAGGGTGTACGAGGGCAAGCGCATCTCCGAGATCGCCGCGGCCCGCGGCCGCGATCCGGCCAACACCATCGTCGACCTGCTGCTCGCCACCAACGGCCAGCTGGGCATGCTGGTGTTCATGATGTCGGAGGAGAACGTCGAAATGCAGATGCGGCAGCCGTGGATGAAGTTCGGGACCGATGCCGATGGCTGGGATCCGGATTCCGCGGCCAGGGGGCTCACCCACCCACGCGCATACGGCACCTACCCGCGTATCCTCGGGCACTACGTGCGGGATCGTCACGTCCTCCCGCTCGAAGATGCGGTGCGCAAGGCCAGCGCTGCGGTCGCGACGCGGTTGTCGATCGGCGATCGTGGCCTGCTCAAGCCGGGCTTCTACGCGGACGTGGTGATCTTCGATCCGGCCACCATTGCCGATCGCGCGACGTTCACCCAGCCACACCAGGTCTCGACCGGGGTGCGACACGTGTTCGTGAACGGAACGCATGTCTGGCGGGATGGGCAGCACACCGGCGCCAAGCCGGGTCGCGTGCTGCGCGGGCCCGGATGGACCGGAGCCAGCCGGTGAGCACGCCACGATCCACAGCGCGCCGAAGCGCGCGACCGGAGGTCGTGTACCGCAAGCTGCGCGAGCTGATCGTGCGCGGTCAGCTGGCACCGGGTGCGCGCATCATCGAGACGGACGTGGCCACTCGACTCGGCGTGAGCCGCACGCCGGTGCGGGGGGCGCTGCAGCGCCTCAACCAGGAGGGGTACATCGTGGAGTCGCCGCGCCTGCAGCAATCGCGGCCTATGGTGGCCCCACTCACCCGGGAAGACGCACACGAGCTGTTCTTCATCGTCGCCGAGATCGAGGGCCTTGCCGCGCGGCTCGCCGCGATGCGCCCTGCCCGTGATCGCGAGGCCCTGGCGAAGGAGCTGACCACGATCAACGATCAGTTTCTCCGCGCGGCGAAGGCGAAGCGCCCGGATCACAATCGGCTCTGGGAACTCGACGAGCGCTTCCATCGCTGCTATGTGGAGGCCGGTGCCGGGCCCCGGCTCGTCGCCCTCCACGACGCGGTCAAGCCGCAGGCCGAGCGGTATGAACGCCTGTACGTGAGCCTGCTGGTGCGCGACCTGTCGACCTCGGGGAGTGAACACCGCGCCATCGCGCGAGCGATTCGGAGCGGCAATCCCGACGCCGCGCAGTCCGCGGTACAGACCAACTGGCGCAACGCCGCGACGCGACTCGGCGCGGTGATCGCGTCGGTCGGCGAACGCGGGTCGTGGTGAGGCCGAATGGCTTGCCGTGGCGCGTTTCCTGTTTCACCGAAGGCACTGGACCAGGTCCGTCGTCTGTTCTCCTGCCGGTGGAGCGCGCCCCAGTGTCTGACTCCCTGACGCATCGAACGACGATGAGACGCTTCCTGCTTTCGGTCGTTGTGTTCGCCGCCTGCCGTACCGGCGCCCCGTCGACGCGGCCCGGCCTTGCCGACCAGGCGACGGCGCGCCCGGCCGATGCCACTCCGACCCGCACCGCGGAATTCGACGTCGTCATCCGCAACGGACGCGTGATCGACGGCATGGGAAATCCGTGGATACGTGCCGACGTGGGGATCCGCGATGGCCGCTTTGCGAAGCTCGGCCGCATCCCGGAGCGCGGCGCACGTGAGATCGACGCCGCGGGCCTCTACGTGTCGCCGGGCTGGATCGACATGATGGACCAGTCAGGCGCCGTGCTGCCCCGCAACGGCAACGCGGAGAACAAGCTGCGCATGGGTGTGACCACGGCGATCGGCGGCGAAGGGGGCTTTCCCGTATCGGCGTCGCGGATACCGGAGTACTTCGCCACGCTCGAGCGCCAGGGCATCAGCATCAACTTCGGCAGTTACTACTCGCAGACGCAGGCGCGTACACTGGCCATGGGGCACACGTCCCGCGCGCCGACGCCCGACGAGCTGTCCCGGATGCGCGCGAGCATGGACACGGCCATGCGCGCCGGTGCCATGGGCATGACCACGGCCCTCATCTATCCGCCAAGCTCCTACACCACCACCGCCGAGCTGGTCGAGGTCGCGAAGGTTGCCGCGGCGTATGGCGGCACCTACGCGAGCCACATTCGCGGCGAGGGCGCCGAGGTCGTGCAATCGGTGCGTGAGCTGATCGAGATCTCGGAGCGAGCCGGGTTGCAGGGCGAGGTGTTCCATCTCAAGGCCGCGTATCGGCCCGGATGGGGCACGCTGATGGACAGCGTACGCCGCGTCATCGAGGCGGCGCGAGGGCGCGGCGTGGACGTTGCGGCCGACCTCTACGTGTACACAGCAGGCGGCACCGGACTCGAGGCCACGGTGCCCGCCTGGGCGCAGGAAGGCGGCACCGACTCGCTCAAGGCGCGGTTGCGTCGGCCGGAGATCCGTGCGCGGCTCAAGCGCGAACTCACCACCGGCTCACCGGGGTGGTGGAACATCGTGGAGGCAGCCGGAGGGTGGGACGGCGTCGTGCTGGCCAACGCACAGAACCCCGCGAACGATCGGTGGGTGGGCAAGTCGTTGACCGAGATTGCGCGCGAGATGGGAAAAGAGCCCGCGGACGCCGCCTGGGATCTGGTGCTCGAGGGCACGGGACGCGTCATGGCGATCTATCACATGATGAGCGAACCGGACATCGAAACCGCGCTCCGCTTTCCCTGGACGTCGATCGGCAGCGACGCTGGCGCCGCGCTGAGTCCGGGCGCCGGGGACGGACTCGGCCTGCCGCATCCGCGTGCGTATGGCAACGCGGTGCGCGTCGTCTCGCGCTATGCGCGCGATCGCAAGGTCATCTCCGTGGAGGAAGCGATCCGCAAGCAGACCTCGTGGCCGGCAGCGCGCATGAAGCTCGCCGAGCGCGGCTCCATCAAGGAGGGTCACTGGGCCGATGTTACGATCTTCAATCTCGAAACGCTGGATGACCGCGCGACCTACGAGAAGCCGATCGAATACCCCACCGGCATCGAATATGTGCTGGTCAACGGGGTCGTGACCATCGATCGGGGCAGGCACACCGGTGCGCGCACAGGGCGGATCCTGTACGGCCCGGGCAAGACGCCCTGATGACGTCGCATCGGTGGCGAGGTGCCATGCCAATGAGTCGCAGAGGGCGGGGAGATCGCGTGCGAACCGGAGCGCTGCGGCGGCGCTCAAGCAAAGAGCCCGACCTGACCTCCCGTGTGCCAGAACATGACGGTCGATCCGTCGCGGAAGCGACCGGCGCGACCATAGGCGATGAGCGCGGCCATTGCCTTGGCCGTGTACCACTGGTCGGTGAACAGCGCTTCGTGCTGTGCGGCGAGTCGCTGCGCCTCGCGCGACGCGTCGGTCGGAATGCCGTAGCCCTCGCCCACGAACGAGGCATCGGCCTCGAAGCGACCGCCCGTGCCAAGCGCTCCACGTGGAAGGCCGAGGCGCTCTTCCATGCCGGCGCCGATCTCGGCCACGACGCGTCCGATGTCCTCGACGGAGTCGTCTGCGCTGATCCCGATCACACGCGTCGGCAGTTCGAACAGGGCGCATCCGGCAATGAGTCCGGCCTGCGTGCCGCCTGACGAAGACGCCGACACGATCACGTCGGGCACGATGCCCTGCAGGGCCAGTTCGCCCACCCCGCGCGCGAGGCCAAGAGCTCCGAGTGGCGTCGACGCCCCGAGCGGAATGATGTACGGGTGCCCGCCCTCGCGGCGCACCTTTGCGGCGATGGCTTCCATGCCGGGATTCCGATCGGTGCGTTGGGCAACATAGGTCACGTGCGCGCCGAGCAGCGCATTGATGAGCGCATTGCCGGTGAGTCGCTCCGGCGCCGAGCCGTTGGCGACGATGTGACACGCCATGCCGAGCTTTGCCGCCGTGGCCGCCGTGGCGCGTGCATGATTGGATTGCACGCCGCCGCAGGTGATGAGCGTATCGCAGCCCTGCGCCTGCGCTTCGGCGGCGACGAGCGTGAGCTTGCGCACCTTGTTGCCGCCAAAGCCAAAGGGCAGTGCGTCGTCCCGTTTGACGACGAGCCGGGCTCCCATGCCGATGGCGTCGCGCAATCGCCAGGCAAAGTCGATGGGCGTGGGGAGCGCGCCCAGCTCAACGCTGGGAAGCGTGAGCAGTCGGTCGCGAGCGGTGGCGAGGGACATGAAGCTCCAGGGCGAAGCGGGAATTGCCGATGACGTGCAGGGGGCCCGGGTGCTGCGTGGGTGACCTCGCGCCCCGGGTTGATGCGAACCTAGCGGTGCGGATCGGGACGTGCGAGCATATCGCGCGCGTCCACGCTGCGCTACGTGGTCGGCAGCCCGTTGCGTTCGCTGTCCCTGACCCAACCGCACCTCGATGACGCCTGCCCCCGAGTCCAGATCTGGCCTGCCTGCCTGGAAGCCCGGCACGCTGCCACAGCCGCCGATGCCGCGCGGACTGCAATGGCTCGGTGTCGTCGGCCCCGGGGTCATCGTGCTTGGCGCGTCGATCGGCAGCGGCGAGTTCCTTCTTGGACCCGCCGCGTTCGTGAAGTATGGCCTCACGATGTTGTGGGTCGCCGGGTGCGCGATGGCCCTGCAGACCCTCTTCAACGTCGAGTGCATGCGCTACACGCTGGCCACCGGCGAACCCGTGGTCACCGGATTCATGCGGACAAAGCCGCACGCAAGTTTCTGGGCACTGATCTACGGACTGCTGTACTTCCTCCAGGTGGGCTGGCCGGCGTGGGCCGGCACTGCGGCAGGGGCGTTCTTCTTCCTGTTCGCCAAGCGGCTCTCCGCGGCGGCGGATGCGACCACGGTGTACCTGATCGGGGTCGGGCTCTTCATGATCTGCGTGCTGCTCCTGCTCGTTGGTCGACGGATCGAGCGTACGCTCGAGATGCTGAACTGGGTTTTGGTGGCCTGCATCCTGACCGGTTTCGTCGTGCTGGCGATGCGGTTCGTGCCCGCGGGCACGGTGTGGGAGGCGGTCGCCGGGCTGGTCGGCTATTCGCCTTCATCGCAGTCGTTCGCGTTCCTTCCCGAGGGCGCCGACTTCTTCCTGATCGGGGCGTTCGCCGGGTACAGTGGCGGGGGAGGCGTCATCAACCTCACGCTGACCAACTGGGCGCGCGATCGCGGCTACGGCATGGGAGGGGTGACCGGGTTCATCCCCTCCGCGATCGGCGGCACCAAACACGAGCTTGCCCACAGCGGATCGGTCTTTCCCGACACGCCGGTGGAGATGTCGAAGTGGCGCGGGTGGTGGCGCATCGTACACGCCGACCAGTGGGGCGTGTTCTTCATTGGTGCGGTGCTGGGCATGGTGCTGCCAGCTCTGCTCTACGTGACGTTCCTTGCGCGGGGCACCGATATCCGCGGGTACGGCATCGCGGCGGCGCTCGCCCAGGCCATCGTGGGGACGGGCTCGCCGTGGCTCGGCGGGACGGTGGCGCTCATCGGGGCATGGATTCTCTTCAAGACGCAGCTCGACATCGTCGAGGGAATGACGCGCTCCCTCACCGACATCGTGTGGACGGGCAGTGAGCGGGTTCGCCGATGGCGCGGTGGCGACGTGCGCGTGGTGTACTACACGGTCCTCGCGGTGCTGGTGGTCTGGGGCCTGGTGGCGCTCAAGCTGGCGCAACCTGTGTTTCTGCTCCAGCTGGGCGCCAATATCGCCGGCGTGGTGTTCGTGATCGCCTCGTTGCACCTGTTGTACCTCAATACGCGGATCCTGCCCGCGCACTGCCGCCCTCCGCTCTGGCGGCGCATTGGCCTGGTGCTGGTGGCGGTCTTCTACGGAACGTTTGTCGTGCTCTGGTTGCGAGGTCTGGTCACGAGCTGACCTGCGTTGCGTGCCGGTTCAGGCGAACTCGGCAAGACGCCGGCAAGCCCTTTCCACCGGTATGTCCGCCGGATAGCGTCCACACCCGCGGGCCGCACCTCGGCGGGCGCGCATTCTCCTCGTCCAGGACTCGTGTCATCCTCCATCGACCTCGAACTGAGCGAGGGGTGGCGTTCGCCACCGGGCATCTTCATCATCGCCGAAGTCGACGGGGCGGTGGGGGCCAGGATCCGCGCGATCCAGCAGGCGTATGACCCCAAGCTGGCCCGATCGCTGCCGCCCCACGTGACCATTGCGGGGTCCTCGGGCGTCGGGCCGATCTCGGCGGAAACCACGGTCGCGGAGTTGCGCGAACGACTCGAGCCGATCTGCGCATCCACACCGGCCCTGGAGCTTCCGCTGCAGGCGCCGCATCGCTTCATGCAGACGGACATCGTGGTGTTGCCCCTGGACCCGCACGGGGCGCTGCGCGAGCTGCACGAGCGCATCGCGGGCTGCGGCCTGCGATTCGGGCGGGCCAAGTTCGCGTTCACCCCGCACGTCACGCTCTCGTTCTATCGCACGCTGGAGCCGTCGACGACTCGCGAGCTGCTCGCCCAGCGCATCGACGAGCCGGTGCAGATCACGCACATCCGGTGTTCGCTCACCAACGAGCCGATGCCGCCGCGCACGCTGCTGGAACTGTCGTTGGGTGGCGGGGACGGCGAGGGTGCGCGGGCTGCTTCGCCTACGGTCCGCCCAGTCCCTTCCTGATCGCGCCCTCGAGATCCTGCGTGCCGCCGGCCCCGGCGTAGACGACTTTGCCGGCCTTGTCGATCACGATCACGGTGGACGTGGCCTTCACGCCGTAAACGACGTCGGCTTCGCCCTTGCGATCGTAGAAGGTCAGCATGTCGAAGCCGTGCTTCTCCATGTGCGCCTTTACGCGCGCGGGCGACTGGTTGAAGGACACCGCGACGCCGAGGAACTGCATCCGGTCGCCGTACTTCTTTCTTGCCGCCATCATGGCGGGCGCGAGCTGTTCACAGTTCTCGCACCACGTGGCCCACACCTCGATGAGCATCGGCTTCTTGCCGAGCCACTGCGACATGTTCGCGGGCTTGCCATCGAGGGTTTCGAGCTTCATGTCCGGCGCGGTGGCCCCCATCGGGAGATCGATGGCGTACTGGGCCCTGGCGGCCGCAGGGGCCGCAAGGAGCACCGCCGCAAGGGCGAGAGTTTTCGTGATCATATGAGCAGCTGACCCATCTTGATGAGGTAGTACTGCGCAACGCCGAGCATGACGACACCGAAGGCCTTCTTCACGCGCACCATCCACAAACCCGCGCGTGGGAGTCGCGAGAGCGCACCCGATGAAACCCCGACAACCACGAGAAGGGTGCACATTCCGAGCGAAAAGGCGAACAGGTAGACGAAGCCGAGGAGCGCGCTCCGGGTTTCCGTCACCCAGGTCAACACCGCGATCATGACCGGGGCAGAGCAGGGCGCCGCGACCAGCCCGGACATCGCGCCCATCACCAAGGCTCCGCCGAACCGACCGCCGGACCCGGCCGTTGCGGCTTTCTCCACAACGACGGATGGGAGGCGCAGCGGTATCACGTCGAACATCGCCAGCGCCGCGAACAGGAGCAGGTTCGCCATGGCGAAGTAGAGCCATGGGTTGGTGGAGATGCGTCCGAACATCGTGCCGGACATGCCGGCAAAAAGTCCGAGGCCGGCGTACACGAGCGCGAGCCCGACGACGTACGTCAGGGACAACAGCAGTGGTCGGAGCCGCGGCCGTGCGGCGCCCGCGGTCGCCTCTCCGCCACCAACGATCGCGGCGGTGATCGGAATCATCGGGTAGATGCACGGCGTGAGGCTCGTGAGCACGCCGGCAAGAAACAGCACCGGGAGCGCGGTGAGCGGGCTCCCGGTCATCTGTTCGGAGATCCGTGCAAAGTCCATTCGCGCAATCTAGCGGGTGGCAACCAGAGGGGTGCGGCGGGGCCAACCCGGTGTCAGCGTCACGTCCAGACCTCCCCCAACAGTCGCAACCAGTTGTTGCCGATCACCTTGGCGATGCGTGCCGAGCCATGGCCGGCCTTTGCCATTGCGTCGGCTACGAGTTCGAGGCGGCGGGGCTGGTTGAATTCCGGGACGTAGTTGAACACGTCTTCGGCCTCGCCGGGCGCGGAAATGCCCGCCGCACGGCGTTGTTTGACGAACCCGGCGTGCAGGGCGCGGAACTCCGGGTTGAGGTCGAGCGGAGAGATCGACAGATCGGTGCCGATGCCGACGTGGTCCTCACCGCACACGTTGATGCAGTGGCCGAGGTGGCGCAGGAAGTCCTCACCTGTCGGCTGTCCCCGCGCGCGCAGGAACGGCATCATGTACACGCCCACGACGCCGCCCCTGGCCGCGAGTTGGCGAAGCAGCGCGTCGGGCTTGTTGCGCGGGACGTCGTTGAGCGCGGCTGCGCCGGAATGCGTCACCGCCACCGGCGCGCGCGAGGCCTCGATGGCCTGTTTCGTGCTTTCCCACCCCGTATGGCTCAGGTCAATGAGGGTGCCGCGAGCGTTCAGCTGGGAGATGATCTCGCGCCCGAACGGCTTGAGTCCGGCATCCTTCGGCACGAGGCAACCGTCGGCAACGAGGTTCGGGCCGTTGTAGGTGAGCTGCACGATACGCACGCCGAGCCGGTGAAAGGTCTCGACACGCGCCAGGCGATCCCCATAGGCGGTGGTGTCCTGAAATCCAAGGATCACGCCAAGCTTGCGCTCGGCTTTCGCCTGGTGGAGGTCGGCCACGTGACGTACCTGAAGGAACAGGTCCGGATGAGCCACGAACTCATGGTGCCACGCCGCCATGCTCTCAATCGTTTGTTCGAACGCCTCCTCGGCGCGGCCTCCGCCGCTGATGGTGGAGTTCACGGCGGTGATGCCGGAGCGTCGGACGTTCTCGACCATCGCCGGCGTCAGCGGACGGGCGTACATGTCCGGGACGTTGAACGGGCCCGGCGTCGCGAGCATGTCGATCACCATGGCGCGCTCGTAGCCTGGCCACGCTGATGGCGGCACGGATGGGGCCTCGGCGAGCGTCACGCGCGGGAGAAGGGGCGCGGCGAGGGCACCGAGGGCGGCCTGACGGGCGAAGGCCCGCCGCGTGAGTTCGTGAGTCATGCGCGGGATGGCAAAGATCCCTCGAATAGGTGACACGACGCACGGAAGCGGAATGGGCGCGCTACATTTCCCGGGCGGCCGGCCGGTCGTCAGGCATGGTGGGCGTCTTTCGCGGAGACCAGCATGGAATGGCGAATCGTCGGGCAGAACTTCCTGTACGCCGCGCTTGGTGTGGTCCTCATGGTGATGGCCTACCGCGTGATCGACTGGATCACACCGTCGGTCAACTTCAATGAAGAGCTGCGCAAGGGGAACGTGGCCGTGGCGATCTTCATCGCCGCCCTGTTCCTCGCGATCGCGATCGTGATCGGCCAGGCGCTCAACTGACCGTGAGGCGGCGGCACCTGCTGGCGGCGCTCGCCGTGCTCGTCGCGTCAATGACGGCACACGCGCAGCGCTCGCGGACGAGGGTGGACTACGACGACACCTTCCGGAAGTACAGCAAGCGCTACTTCGGCCCGACGTTCGACTGGAAGCTGTTCAAGGCCCAGGGCATGACCGAGAGCAATCTGGACAGCACGGCGCGCAGCCGAGCAGGCGCGCGTGGCGTGATGCAGCTCATGCCGTCGACCTTTCGCGCGATCCAGTCCGAGAACGAGGACCTGAAGTGGATCGACGACCCCGACATGAACATCGCGGCCGGCATTCACTACAACCGGCGCCTGTGGCTCCTGTGGGAAGCGGACTCGATCATCGATCACCGAACGGAGTTCATGTTCGGCAGCTACAACGCCGGCCGACGCACTCTGCTCCGGGCGCAGGGCGAGGCGCGACGTTCAAAGCTCGATCCCCGCGTCTGGCCGAGCATCCGCGCGGTGGCTCCACGTGTGCCGAGGTGGCGTCACCGGGAGACGCTGGACTACATCGAGCGCATCCGAAAGGCGCGGGAAGGCCTGGGTCGCTGACTCGGGATCGGTGGTGCCGCGTTAGATTCCCTCGCCCGCACCTCCCCCCAAGACCCGACTCATGGCTCCGCAGTTCATCTATGTAATGAAGGCACTCACGAAGGTGGTTCCACCTTCGCGCGTGATCCTCAACGATATCTGGCTCTCGTTCTACCCGGGCGCCAAGATCGGCGTGCTCGGTTCCAACGGCGCCGGCAAGTCCTCGCTGCTGCGCATCATGGCGGGCGTCGACAAGGACTGGAACGGCGAGGCGTGGGCCGCGGCCGGCACGAAGATCGGCTACCTGCCGCAGGAGCCGCAGCTCGATCCCTCGCTCGACGTGCGCGGCAACGTCGAACTGGCGGTGAAGGAGCAGCGCGCGCTGCTGGACCGGTTCAACGCGATCTCCATGGCGTTCGCCGAACCGATGGATGACGACGCAATGCAGAAACTGCTGGATGAGCAGGCGAAGGTGCAGGACCGCATCGACCATCTCGACCTGTGGAACCTCGACAACCACATCGAGGTGGCGATGGACGCGCTGCGGCTGCCGCCGGGCGACGCCGACGTCAGCATCCTCTCGGGCGGCGAGAAGCGCCGCGTTGCGTTGTGCCGCGTCCTCCTCGAGCAGCCCGACATGCTGCTCCTCGACGAACCGACGAACCACCTCGACGCGGAGTCGGTGGCCTGGCTGGAGAAGCACCTCGAAACGTTTCCGGGGACGGTCGTGGCGATCACGCACGATCGCTACTTCCTCGACAACGTCGCCAAGTGGATCCTCGAGCTCGACCGGGGAAGCGGCTTTCCGTACGAGGGCAACTACTCCAGCTGGCTCGAGCAGAAGAAGACGCGCATGGCGCAGGAAGAGAAGACCGCCAGCGCGCGGCAGAAGACGCTCGAACGCGAGCTGGAGTGGGTGCGCATGGCCCCGCGCGCCCGTCAGGCAAAGAACAAGGCGCGCATTCAGAAGTACGAGGAGCTGGCGAGCGAAGCGCAGAACGAGCGCATCGCGCAGAATGAAATCGTCATCCCTCCCGCGCCGCGGCTGGGCAACGATGTCGTGATCGCGGATGGCCTCAAGAAGTCGTTTGGTGACAAGCTGCTGTTCGAGCAGGTGAACTTCTCGCTGCCGCGTGGCGGCATCGTCGGGATCATCGGCCCCAACGGCGCCGGCAAGACGACGCTGTTCCGCATGATCACCGGCGGCGAGTCGCCGGACTCGGGCTCGCTCCGGATCGGCGAGACGGTGCAGATCGCCTACTCCGACCAGACGCGCACGCTCGATGGCGCGCGGACGGTGTGGGACGAGATCTCCGGCGGCAGCGAAGGCATCATGGTCGGGAAGCGCGAGATGAACTCGCGCGCCTACGTGAGCTCGTTCGGCTTTCGTGGCAGTGACCAGCAAAAGCTCGTGGCCAACCTGTCGGGCGGTGAGCGCAACCGCCTGCACATGGCCAAGACGATGCTGGGCGGCGGCAACCTGCTGCTGCTCGACGAGCCGACCAACGATCTCGACGTCGACACGCTCCGTGCGCTCGAGGAAGCGTTGCTCGATTTTGCCGGCTGCGCGGTAGTCATCTCGCACGACCGCTGGTTCCTCGATCGCATCGCGACGCACATCCTCGCGTTCGAGGGAGACTCCGAGGTGGTGTGGTTCGAAGGGAACTACGGCGCGTACATCGACGACCTCAAGCGGCGGAAGGGCCCGGACGCGGATCAACCGCACCGCATCAAGTACAAGAAGCTGGTGCGCAGCTGAAGCTCTCATGACGTCCCGTCGCGCTTTCCTCAGACACTCGGCGCACCTTGCCGGCAGCGTTCCGTTTGTTGCTCCTTCGCTCGCCGGCCTCGTTGCGTGCTCTCGTGGCGTGCGTCCGTCTTCAGGTGTGGCGGTGAGGACCGCCGGACTGGGCGATGGAGGCTACGGCCCGCTCCAGGTGGCCGGACCGGAGCTGGCGCTTCCCCAGGGATTCAGCTACACCGTGATCAGCCGTGCGGGGCAGCCCATGTCCGACGGACGGCAGACGCCGAATGCGTTCGACGGGATGGCGACCTTTGCTCTCCCAAACGGCAACGTGCGGCTCATTCGCAACCACGAGAACCGCGACTCGTCGCCGAACGCGAAGCTCAAGGGCGACGTGGCCACGGCGTGGGACCCGAAGGGCGGCGGGGGCACCACATCGCTCGAAGTGCGCATCGATGCTGATGGGCAATGCACGCTGGTCCGTGACTTCGTGAGCCTGAGCGGCACGATCGTCAACTGCGCGGGCGGCCCCACCCCGTGGGGCACCTGGCTCTCCTGCGAGGAGAGCACCGAAGGCACGCGCGATGGGTGGCAGAAGAAGCACGGCTACATCTTCGAGGTGAGCGCCAGCGCCGAAGCCGAAGTGGTCGCCGAGCCGTTGATCGCGATGGGGCGTTTCATCCACGAAGCCGTCGCCGTCGATCCGCGCACCGGCATCGTCTATGAGACTGAAGATCGTCTGATCGCCGGCTTCTACCGCTTCATTCCGACGACGCGCGGTATGCTGCGTGACGGCGGACGCCTCCAGATGCTCGCGGTGCGTGGTCGACCCAACTACGACACCGCCGACGGCCAGCGTGTGGGCGAGGCGCTCCCGGTGGTGTGGGTGAACATCGACAACCCCGACCCCGACTATACCTGGGACGACACGGGCGCCGTGTTTGCGCAGGGGTTCGACCAGGGCGCCGCCCGCTTTTCGCGCCTCGAGGGGTGCTGGTACGGCGGGGCGCGCGACCACAGCGTGTACTTCCATGCGACCAATGGTGGAGATGCCCGGTGCGGCCAGGTGTGGCAGTATCGACCTACGGCGAGCGACGGTGGTGAACTGACGCTCGTGTTCGAGTCGCCGGGACGCGACGTGCTGGACTATCCCGACAACATCACGGTGAGTCCGCGCGGTGGTATCGTGATCTGCGAGGACGGTTCCGGCGAACAGCACATCCGGGGCCTCACGCGCGATGGTGCGATCTTCGATTTTGCCAGGAACGTGCTCAACACCAGCGAGTTTGCGGGCGCGTGCTTCAGCCCCGACGGTCGCGTGCTGTTTCTGAACATCATGGGAGCCACCGTCGATGCCGGCACCGCGAAGGGCGTGACGCTGGCGATCCGCGGCCCCTGGCACCTGGGCGCGCTCTAGTTTCGTCGGGCGGGTTGGGTGACGCACGACGCCTCCAGATCGCGCGACGAACGAGTTGGGCGAGCCGCCGAGGTTTCACGTCGGTGGAGGGACGAGTTGAACGGAGGCCTGAAAATGAGAACGCGAGGCAGAAAGTACTTCGGAGGGCAGCGGGACACCCCGCCTCACCCACGTGCGTTGAGCAGGCGACTGCCCAGCGGCCCCAGGCCTTGGCTCGCTCGTTTGTCGGTCGTGCTGAGCTGTGGCGCACTGCTGATTGCGAACTCACGAGCTGAGGCCCAGCGAGAGATCGCGTTTGCCACACCCCAGATTGTCTACTCTCAGGAGTTCACGTACCTGGTGTCCGTGCGTGAGCTATCAAGTGGAGATATCCTCACGTTGGATACGGGCGACCGCCGAGTGATGATCCTCTCGCGAGGGAGCGGGCGCGCGACGCAGGTGGGGAGAGAGGGGCAGGGCCCTGGCGAGTACGTCCTTCCTGCCGCGTTGTATGCCTTACGCGGCGACACCTCAGTGTTGGTGGATGTGGGTGCAGAGCGACTCACCTTGCTTGGAGCGGACGCGCGGCTCTTGCAGACCATTGCCTTCGCGACATGGCGGGGCAGCGAGGTCCGCTTTCAGCCGCCTCAGTTCATGGATCGACAAGGCCGGATGTACTTCTCGGGTACTCCGCGCACGAGCAGTGACGCTGACGGGATTGATTCAGTTCCGCTCCTGCGGCTGGCCCGGGGGTCGGGGAAGCTCGATACCGTGGCGACTTTGGGAGTGCCTGTTCGTGTCGCCGGAGCTCCGCCTGGAGCTTTTCCGGCGACCGATGCATGGGCAGTCGGAGAGAATGGCGATGTTTTCGTCGCGCGAGCAGGTAGCGCGCGCGTCGACGTGAATCCCAGGGGCGCCACCGTCTCCCTTGCGCTCCCGGCACGGCGCGTGCCGGTGGCTGAATGGCATCGCCAGCTGTGGCTGTCCTGGAAGAACGCCACCCCGCAGATGATCATGGGCATTGACGCTCAGGGCACTCGAAAGGTGTTTGCTGCCTCCGCGCGTCGGACATTACGAACCGACAAGGACTATCGATGGCCGAAGTTCCTGCCTCCCTTTGTTGGTGATGCTCCGCTGGTGGCTGCTCCAAGTGGGGAAGTCTGGGTTCAGGTTGCCCCGCAGAACGAGAAGAACCCTGTGGAGTACGCCATCCTCTCCTCGCGCGCGTCGCCCTACTCACGCGCACGGTTTCCGGCCGGCACGCGTCTGCTTGGTTTTGGTGCGCGAGGCCTGTACGCGGCTCGCGCAACCGCCGACGGCTTACAGCAGCTGCTCTACTATGACTATCCGAGTCGCGACTGACTGTGGGGCCCAATGAGGAAGAACGCCTCCGGATTCGCCGCCGAGCAGATCTTCGCCATTCTCCAGGATCGCGCCGGCGGTGCGCCGCGTGCGGTCTGAGGTCCACATGCAATCAGCCTGTACGGTCGAGGCGGCGCGCATCGAACTGGCACCCAACGGCATTCTGCGTGTAGCGCTCAACCACGCGAACTTTCTGCTCGTCACCGCGCCAGCACCGGACGCCGCCGGCGTCGCCGCCGACCTCGGGCGCGCGCTGGCACAGTCGCTGAACGCCGAACCACGGTTCGTCGGGTTCGAGAATGCCGGACTCGCCGCCGATGCGGCGGCGCACGATGCGTGGGACGTCGCGTTCATCGGCGCCGATCCGGCGCGCGCATCGGAGATCGTGTCCTCCGATCCGTATGTCGAGATCGAGGCCACCTACCTGGTGCCGCCCGGGTCACGCCTCCGGACGATCGCCGACGTGGATGCGCCGGGCATCCGCATCGCATCGGCGAGACGCAGTGCGTACGACCTGCACCTCGAGCGCGGGCTGCGTGCCGCGCAGCTCGTTCGCGCGGACAGCATTCCCGCTTCCTTCGACCTTTTCCGCCGAGAGGGCCTGGATGCGCTCGCCGGACTGCGGGCGGGGCTCCTGCAGGATCAGGAGCGACTGCCGGGCTCCACCGTTCTCGACGGACAGTTCATGCGCGTCCGACAAGCAATCGGCACTCGGCGGTCATGCCCGGCTGGTGCTCAGCACGTGGCGTCCTTCGTGCGCTCGGCCATCGGTGCCGGGATGGTGGGAAGGCTCATCGCTGACCACGGCATCCGCGGCGTCATGGTTGCGGCCGAGCGCTCGTTGCCATAGGCGAACGCCCGCACGGTGAGGCGCGTGCGCTCCCGGTGTCGCCGGCGGAGGTCGTTCACGAACGTCGAGCGATCCGTGGTGTATTTCGCCGCGCGGCGACCGCGTCCAGATTGCCCGCAGCGCGACCGTGAGCAAGACTGCAGTTCTCACCCACACTCCCAAGGACCATGCGATATCGCTTCATCGGCCTGTCCACTCTCGTGCTGGCGACGGCCGCCTTCACCGGCGTGGCGAACATGTGGATGGGTTCGATCACCGGAAAGGACGGCTCGAAGATCAAGGGCAGCGCCGAGATGAATCCCGGCACCCAGGCCAACACCACCGTGGTCTCGGTGAAGCTGATGGGAGACGCCGCGGGTTCGGTGCGACCCTGGCACGTACACATCGGCAGCTGCACAAAGCCGGGCGGCGTGTTCGGCAACGGGTCGGCCTACACGCCGATCACGGCGGACGCCAGCGGCGGTGGAACGAGCAAGGCGACGCTCGCCGTTGCGCTGCCCGACAAGGGCAGCTACTACGTGAACATCCACGAGTCCGCGTCCAACATGGCAAAGATCGTTGCCTGCGGCGACCTGATGTTCCACAAGATGTAGTTCGACGGGTGCGTCGTGAGTGAGGCGTGCGTCGTCGCGCCTCCTCACGCGGCACCGCTCACTCACGCCGCGCCGCGCTGGGCTCCGGCGCTGGCGTCCTGTCGAGCGCGCTCGAGCGTACGGTACCGGCCCCCGAGCCAGACGGTGAGGGCGAGCCAGGCGGCCGAGAGCGGGACCATGGTGAACGCCAGACCAGAGAGGCCGAGCCCAAACACGGCCATGCCGGCGTAGGCCCACGCGCCCACCTGATCACCCAGCCGGTAGACAAACGTGTCGGAGAAGTTCTTCGCCTTGTACTTGTCGCTGCGCGGCACCACGGTGAAGAGCGCTTCGCGCGCGGGTCGCTGGATGGCAAAGTTGCCGGCGCGACGCGCCACCTGAAACGCAATGAGTACCCACAGGACCGGTGCGGCGCCAAGCACACCAAAACCCACCAGCGTCACGACGGGGAGGAAGGCGAGCGCAAATCCGACGCCCAGCCACTTCATCACGCGACCCGTCAGGAAGAGCTGGGCGATCAGCGTGAGCGCGTTGACGGCGATGTCGAGCGCGCCGAACACGCGCGTCCGGCCCGTCGGGTCGTCCTTGAAGACGCGGGCAACGATGTCGGCCTGCTGGAAATACAGGAACGTCGACGAGATGGTGTAGAACAGGATCAAGACGGCCACGCCGAGCAGGTAGGGCGACGACAGCACGTGGCGAATGCCGTCCGTCACGCCGCCACCGATCACGCGCTCGGCGTCGCTGCTCGATGTTGTCTGTGTCGCCGATGCGTCGGTGGCGCGGCGCATCGCCGCTTCGCCACGGTCGAGCCCATGTGAGGCGCGCACGGCCAGCTCGAGCACCAGGGCAGACACGAGCATCAGGTTGAGCGGGCCGAGGACGCCGACGAGCGCCGTGGTGATCGTGGCGCCGAGCATGGCACCAACGGTGCCGCCGACCGCGACGATGCCGAACAGTCGCTTGCCCTGGGCCGGTTCAAAGACGTCCGCGACGAGCGACCAGAACACCGACACCACGAACAGGTTGAACACGCTGGTCCAGATGAAGAACACGCGCCCGGTCCAGACGGCGTTTGCCGGATCGCCGAGGCGGAAGGCCACGTAGAACCCCACCAGGTTCAGGATGAAGAACCGGTAGGTCCATGAAATGAAGCGGCGGCGCGTGAGCCGGGAGACGAGGGCCGTGTAGAGCGGATGCACGAGCAGCATGCCGCCCATCGTCCCGGTGAACAGCCACGCCAGGTTCTCCGCACCGCTCGACGCGCCGATGTCGTCCCTGATGGGGCGGATGACGTAATACGCACAGAGGACGAGAAAGTAGTAGGCCGTCGACCAGAGGAGGACGAAGCCCTCGCCCGGTTGTGCGCCCAGCGCGTTCCTGAGTCGCGCGGCGAGCCCGGTTTCGTTCGTGGTGGCGGTCGGTGGCATGTGCTAACGACGGGAAGCAGCGGGCAGGCCGTCGATGAACGACTCGAGCTGACGGCGCTGTGCCTCGGTCGGGAGCCGGCCGACCCCGCCGCCGATGTTGTCGATCATGTTTTTCGCCCGGCTCGTCGCCGGAGTGACCACCGTGATGGCGGGGTGCGCGATGATGTACTTGAGAAACACCTGCGCCCACGTGGTCGCGTCGAACTCCCGCGCCCATGCCGGGACCTCGTGGCCGGCCACGCGGCGAAAGAGGCTCGTGCGCCCGAACGGCGCGTACGCGAGCACTCCGATGCGTCGTTCCTGTGCCAGTGGCAGGATGCGTTCGGCGACGCCCCGGTTGTCGACGGCGTAGTCGATTCCGATGAAGTCCAGCGGCTCGTCGCGCATGATGGCCTCGAGTTCGCCGTACTGGCTGTCGCTCGTGGTCGTCACGCCGAGGTACCTGATGCGGCCCTGCGCCTTCACGTCCCTGAGGACAGCGAGCTGGGTTGGCACGTCGGCCAGGTTGTGGACCTGGATGAGGTCGATCTTTGGCCGGCCGAGGATCTGGAACGACCGGTCGATCTGCGCGAGCGCCGCCGCCGGATCGGCGGACGCACCGCCACGGCCCGCAACGTTGACCTTGGTGGCCCAGAACACCTTGTCGGCAATGCCGAGCCGGTTGACGATACCGCCAGCCACTTGTTCCGATGCGCCATACCCTGGCGCGGTGTCAAAGACCGACGCGCCGCGGTCGGTCATCGCCGTGAAGACCGCTTCCAGTGCACTGACCTCCTCGCTCCGCGCCACCTGCGAGAAGGTCGCCGAGCTGCCCAGGCCAATCACCGGCAGCAGCTCGCCGGTCGAGGGGATGGCGCGACGGATGAGCTGCCCCTGTTCGATCGCGCGCAGCAGAGCCGGTGTAAGGGAAAGCGCGGCTCCGGCGCCAGCGCTCACTGCCAGCCAATCGCGACGGGAGATCATGAGAGTCGTCCTCCTGCGGAGAGCATGTGGGTGCCAGCGGCTATGCGGTTACGCGGGCATCGCGGCATTCGCTGTCGTGCGCCTGTCGACGCCGGAGATGCATGATCGGCAGCGACTGGAGGACGAAACAGGCACGGCGATCCGAGCGCCAGCGCGTCTTCTCGCTGCTTCGCTCCGCGATGCAGGAGCGTGCCGCCGGGCCGGAGCCTCGAGCGCAACCTCACCGGAAGGGGTGTGCCGGGGTGTCCTGGCGAGCTGCGCGACCTGCGAACCCGTCAGCGGCGTACGAGCGTACGAGGTGTGCGCCCGCTCAATGGCAGGCTTGTGTCCCGCTGTCGGTCCAGGTCTTGCCGGCAACGGGGACAAAGTCCCACGTGTAGCTCGAGCTCCCCAACGTGAGCTTGAGAACTCCGTGCGTGTGATTCTGCCGCACCTGGCTGTTTGGCTTGATCGTGCTGAACGCCGCGAGCGGCGACTTGCCGCCCGTACCGACGATGAACTGCCGGATTCCGTTGGGATCGGCCACCGCCGACGGGTTCTGCAGCCCAAAGCGCTCGTAGAAATGCGTGTGTCCGTTGAGGACGACGTCGGCACCGAACTGGTAGAGTGCGTCCCACAGCGGTGCGACGTTCAGATTGCCCCCGCGCCATTCGGAGGTGAAGCGGGGGTGGTGCCAATACGCGAGGATGCAGGCCTTCGTCGTGGCCGACAGGTCGGCGCGAAGCCACGTTTCCTGCGAAGCGCCCGCGGCGCAGGAGACGCGCGAGCAGTTGCTGTTGAGCACGACGATGTGCCAGTCGCCGAGGTCGTAGCTGTAGTAGCCCTGGGTCGGCGAGCCCGCCGCGGCACCGAAGTACGTGAAGTACGGCGCGCCGTTCGCCGATTGATACTCGTGGTTGCCGATGGCCGGGCGGGTACGCGCCCTGTGCCGTCCCCACGACGGGTCATAGCAGTTCTGGAAATCCGTGGTCGACCCGGCTGGATAGGCGAGGTCGCCAAGCGCGGCAACGGTGCCGGGAATCCCATCGATGACCGTCGCCGTTGCTTCGTCATACGTTGTGCTGCAGACCCCGATGTCGCCCGCGGCGATCAGGGTCTCCGAGCCTCCCGGAGGCGGAGGCGGCGGTCCCGCGACATGCACGGTGGCGGTGCCGACGGTGAAGTTTCCCATCGTGGTCGCGCTGATCGTCGCGCTTCCGGCGCTCACGCCGGTCACCAGACCCGACGCGGACACCGCCGCGATGGCCGGCGCCGACGAACTCCACGTAAAGCGCACCCAGGGGTTCTGGCCGCCATTCGCGTTGTAGGCTTTCGCCATGAGCGCGACTGTGCCACCGATGGCGATCGAACTGGAATCGGGGGTCACCGTGACGAGTACGATGTCGTTGCCACCGGCGCTTGCCTCCGCGCCCGAGAGATCGGCGCTGAGCTCGGTCGGCAGTGTTGCTCGACCGGGACGGTCACTCAGGGAGCACGCCGACGGGATCAGTGCGGCGGCAAGGACGAGTGCGTAGAGACGGATCTGGTTTCGCACGGTCGGAGCGGTGAAGATGAGCGGGCCGGTGGTACCGCGACCGGGAGCGTCGGCTGGCGTTGGAGCATGCAGGCAGGCCGCGTGAACTAGTGAAGCGGTGGGGCGGGCTACAGAATTGCCCTCGTCACCTTCGCTTGTCCATGCCGAATTCGCCATCGGGCGATCCAGCCGCCGACCCGCTACTCAGTCGCCGCGCCCTCGTGGGTGGGGCAGCGGCTGTGGCCGGTGCCGTCATCTTCGCCACGCTTCCCGGAGGTGCTGCGGGGCAGTCGGCGCCGCCCGCGCCTTCCGTGCCCTCGATTCCCGAGGCGCCCCCGGACCCGACGAAAGTCCTCGGCGCGCCCACCTCGGCCACCAGTGGACGCTCACCGTTCGTGGTCACCGGGCGGTCGCCGACAGGCGCCGTGTCGGGCAGCTCGTTCACTCCCCTGCATCAGTTCACCGGCAACATCACGCCCACCGACCTCCAGTTCGAGCGACACCACGCCGGCGTACCCACGATCGACCCGACCAGCTACCAGCTCCTCGTTCACGGACTGGTGGGCCGCGAGATGGTCTTCACGCTGGACGACCTGATGACGCTGCCGTCGGTGACCCGCGTGCACTTCCTCGAGTGTTCGGGCAACGGGCGCGTCGGCTACAAGGGCATCAAGCCGGATCTGTCCCCGCAGAACATCGACGGCCTGTTGTGCAACGCCGAGTGGACGGGTGTCCCGGTCTCGACCGTGCTGGCTGAGGCGGGCGGCGTCAGAAAGGAGGCGCAGTGGGCCCTGGCCGAGGGCGGCGATGCGGCCCTCCTCTCGCGCAGCATTCCCCTGTCCAAGCTGCAGGACGACGCGCTTCTGGTGTACGCTCAGAATGGCGAGCCCTTGCGGCCGCCGGCCGGCTATCCGGTGCGCCTGCTGCTTCCTGGTTGGGAGGGGAACACGAACGTCAAATGGCTGCGGCGGCTCGAGCTCAATCGCGAACCCAACATGTCGAAGGACGAAACCTCGAAGTACACGGACCCCTTGCCCGGTGGCAAGGCACGCATCTTTTCGTTTGACCTCGATGCGAAGTCGACGATCACGTACCCCACCTGGCCCAACCGACTCGTCGGGCAGGGGTGGGTGCAGGTGTCTGGGCTGGCGTGGTCCGGTCGTGGGCGCATCACCGCGGTCGACGTCTCCACCGACGGCGGTGCCTCGTGGATCGAGGCGCAACTGCAGGGCACGTCCTCACCCAGGGCCGCGATCCGGTTCACGCACATGTGGAAGTGGGACGGCGCACCCGCCACGCTCATGAGCCGGGCGGTCGACGAGACCGGCTACGTGCAGCCGACGTTCGCCGAGTTCAGGGCCGCGCGCGGACCCGGCACCGACTACCACTACAATCACATCCGCTCCTGGAAGGTCGCCGCCGATGGGGGCATCACCTACGGAGGCGAGGCGTGAGGCCTGCGTGCACGAACGTCGGCGTGCAGTTGGCCGCAATCGTGTGCCTCGCGTGCGCTCCGTCCGCCCCTGGCGCAGAGCGCGGAACGGTGCACAAGGCCGAGCCGATGCCGGCGCGCTTTGACGTCGGTCGCCCGGCTACGCCGGAGGAGGTCTCGGCGTGGAACATCGATGTGAATGCCGCGGGAGAGGGCCTGCCAACCGGCCGCGGTGACGCGGCGGCGGGTGCGGTCGTGTACGCCACCAGGTGCAGCTCGTGCCATGGCGCGCGTGGCGAGGGTGGCGTGCCACCGAACCCGAGGCTCGTGGGCCGCGAGTCCCGTGACTTTTCGTTTGCCACGGCGCCAGCCGCGGTGAAGACCGTCGGCAACTATTGGCCGTACGCGACGACGCTCTTCGACTACATCCGCCGCGCCATGCCGCAGACCGCGCCCGGCACGCTCACGGCTGACGAAACCTATGCCGTGATCGCGTGGATCCTGGCCGAGAACGACGTGATCCCGCGCGAGCAGGTGATGGACGCCACGTCGCTCCCGGCCGTGCGGATGCCGTCGCGGGATCGCTTCGTTCCGGACGATCGGCGGGGCGGGGCGGGGTTCCGATAGATCGCGTCAACTGGCCGGGTGGAGACTCTCGAGAAAACGGCGCATCTCCTCCTCGACGATCGTTGCGTGCGAGATGAACACGTAGTGCGACGCGTCCTTCAGTTCCACGACTCGAGCGTTCGGTAGCGCCTTCCGGAGCCTCTCGCGCTCACCCCGCTCGAAGCGATCCTGAGCGCGGCTTGCACGCAGCGCGTCCATGTACTTGAAGCCGCGCCCGATCGTCATGTGGCGGATCCAGGGGTAGTCCCGCTCGACCGAACGCTCGGTGGCGTACATCGCGAGCACGGGAGCGGTCAGGCGTTCGTATGCCATCGCCTCCTCGCCGCGCATGACTTTGAAGCCGGTGCTACCGGCCCCCGCGTCGCCCACATAGCGACCGTCAGCATCAAAGCGCCGGGTGGCGTGCACCTCGGTGAGCGGCCACGGGACGCCGTAGGTGCGTTCGAGAAATGCTTGCATGCCCAGCGCGGACTTGCGATCGTCGCCGCGCGGCCCGGGGGCCGACGGTGGCAACTGATTGAGGAAGAAGCGCTGCACCAGTTTGGCTGTCATGCCGTGTCGGTCGTACGCCGCGTCGAGATACACGAGGCCGAGCGTGCGCGCAGGGTATCGCGCACCAAACCCGGTGAGTTCATCACCTGCCACCGAGTGACCCACGAGCACGGCGGCGGTAATGCCAAGCGAATCGAGGGCGATCCGTACGTCCTCCACCAGTCGTGCGGTGTCGTAGCCATCGGAGGGCCGCCCTGACTCGCCGTAGCCGCGTCTCGTGAGGCCGACCACGCGATAGGCGTTCGTGAAGCGTGGGGCGAATTCATCGAATACATGCGCGGAGTTGCCGAGTCCGGCGAGGAACACGAGGGCCGGTCCACGTCCGCCATAGTCGATCGTGTGTACCCACGTATCCCCGGTCCCAACGAGCCGATTCCGGAAACCCAGGGTGTCCACCCACGCCGTGCGTTGCGGTGACGGCCGCTCTGGCGACACCGCCCGATGGCATCCAGCGTAGCAGGTGGAGACGGCGAGCAGGAATGCATGAGCGAGCAGAGTGCGCATCGTCGTGACTCCGTCAGCGTCCAAGGAAGTCGCGGATGGCCTGCGCTACGCGAGCAGGGTCCGAGAGGAAGACGTAGTGGTTCGCTCCGGGGAGTTCGAGCACCCTGCTATCGGATGTGGATGCGCGGAAGCGCTCACGCTCGTGTCGGTAGAAGGGCATGTAGACGTCCCGGATCAGGCGCTGGGCACTCGCCCATCCGGGTGACGCGGCGCCGAGCCATGGCAACACATCACCCGCATCCTGGGGTACGGCGTACACCGCGAGCGACGGCGTCCGTACCCGCGTCCACTCTGGTGCCTCGATGCCCTGGAGGAGCGCCAGCAGCACCTCCGGAGGCGTCACTTCACCGGACACGCTTCCATCCGCATCAAACGTGTAGGTCGCGCGCACCTCGGCGTCCGGCAGCGTGATGCCGCGGATGCGTGCCAGGTATCGGCCGAGCGCCGACGAGGAAACCAGATCCAACCCACCGGGTGGGGGAGCTGCGGGGAACGGATGTGCGGCGATGAGGGCGCCGAGTGCGGTCCGGTCGTAGGCCGCGTCGAGGAATACGAGCTTGCCGATGCGATCGGCATGATCCAGGGCAAGGCGCGTCATCTCGTCACCGGCGAGGGAGTGGCCGACGACATGCACGCGTGACAGCCGGAGAGAGTCCAGCACCGTGCGGATGTCTTCGGCGAGCGTGCCGGTGTCGTAGCCGTAGCTGGCCTGGGTGGAGGCGCCGAATCCCCGACGCGTGATGGCAATGACACGATACGTGCCACTCAGGCGGGGCACGAAGGACTCGAAGACGTGCGCGGTATTGCCCAGTCCGGCGAGGAGGACGAGAGGGTAACCCGAGCCGCCGTAGTCGATGTACTCCAGCTTGACGTCGGCGGCCACGGTGACGAATCCGCGTGTGGGCTCGCGCCCGATCGGCGCGGTGCTATCGGTGCACGCCGCAAGGGCGAGCAGGCAGGTGATGAAGAGGCGTCGCATGGCGAGTATGGAAGTCGGTGCTCGCGAGCGTGATGCATCGCGATTGTCGACACTACGCGCCCCTCGCGCGACACTGTATCGCTCGTTCGTCGTGCGGCCATCCATCGATCGATGGATGCCGCGCTCCGTCAATTGGCCGCTGCAAGGTTCATGGTCGTGGGTAACTTGCGGTCGTGGCGACTTCCCTTGACCTGAAGCGCGACGAGTGGGCCGCCTGGGCCTGGACGCGTTGGATGCGCCGCTGGCCGCTGGCGTTCGCGGTGCTGCTCGCGATTGCGCTCACCGGTTGGTGGCAGGATGGCGCCCCCGGCCCCGTGCGCGTTGTTCCACTGACACTTGCGCTCATCGGCTGGGTGGTCGTGTGGGTGTACACGATCACGCGCCCGCGAGTCACACGGTGGAGGGACCTGCGGCTGCTGGCCGTCGCAGCGATCGCGCTGAACATCGGGCTCACCCATCACGCGCTCTCCTTCTGGCTCGTTGGTCTCGCGATCGCGCCGATGTACTTCGTCGTGCTCCCGCTGCCGTGGGCGATCGGATGCACGATCGTGCTGGCCGGGCATGCAGGACTGGCGGGGCGGGCCCCGAGCACGACCGAGATGAGTGCGGTGGAGCTGATCGCCTTTCTCGCTTCGCGGGGGATACTGCTGGTATTCGTTGGTCTCTTCCTTCGCTCGGTCGTCCGGCAGTCGGCGCGAGTCCAGCTTCTGTCGGAGACGCTTGCTGCGACTCGCGACGACCTGGCGGCCGCGGAGCGAATCGCCGGCGCTCTGGAGGAGCGGCAGCGCGTCGCGCGTGAGCTGCACGACACGGTGACGCAGGGTGTGAGCGCAGCCATCATGCACCTTGAATCCGCCGAGCAGATGCTGCCCGCGGCGTCGACGGAGGTGGGCGAGCATCTGGGGCGAGCGCGGAGCGTAGCGCGTGAGAGCCTGGAGGATCTGCGTCGTGTCATCGGGGCGCTGCGTCCTGATCTGCTCGAGCACGCAGAGCTGCCCGAGGCGATCGCGCGCGCTGGTCAGCGTTGGTCGATGCGCACGGGAGTGGCCGTACGCACTTCGGTGGTGGGGCTTGCGCTGCCTTTGCATGCCGAGGCGGACATCACATTGCTGCGTGCCGTTCAGGAGGCGCTGAACAACGTGTGGAAGCACGCGCGAGCCGCGCAGGTCGTGGTGACGCTCTCCTATATGGGCGAACGGGTCGCGCTCGACGTGCGCGATGACGGAACAGGGTTCGTGCCATCCGAGGCCATGAACGGAGTCGGTTTCGGCCTGCGCGCGATGCGCGAGCGAATCGAGCAACTCGGTGGCGAACTTGCGATCGAGAGCGAAATGGGCGTCGGGACCACGGTCAGCGTCCTGCTCCCGACGTGGCAGACGGCAGAGACGCGCGCCTGGACCAGGCCTTCATGAGTCGCATCACGTTGATCGTGGCCGACGATCACCCGATCGTGCGCGCCGGTCTGCAGGGCCTGCTGGCATCGCAGTCCGACTTTCAGGTGGTGGGTGAGGCAGCGAATGGTCGCGAAGCCATCGCTCTGGTGGAGCGCTTCACGCCGGCTGTTGCCCTCGTGGACCTGCGCATGCCCGTTCTCGACGGAGTCGGTGCCACGCGGGAGATCCGCCAGCGCTTCCCGGGAACGCATGTGCTGGTTCTCACCACGTATGACACCGATGCCGATGTCCTGCGCGCGATCGAGGCTGGCGCCACGGGTTACCTGCTCAAGGAGGCGCCGCGCGAGGAGTTGTTCCGGGCGGTACGAGCGACGGCGCGGGGGCAGTCAGTGTTGTCGCCGTCTGTCGCCTCGCGTCTGGTCGGTCTGGCGCGCGGCAACGATGACCGCAGTCTGAGCGCTCGCGAGTTGGAGGTGCTGGCGCTCGTCGCCCGCGGGGCCAGCAACAAGCTCATCGCGCGCGACCTGGGGATCAGCGAGGCAACGGTCAAGACGCACCTGCTGCACATCTTCGGGAAACTCGGCGTGGACGACCGGACGGCGGCCGTCACGACGGCAATCGAACGAGGCATCCTGCCAACCGCGCGTTAGGCATCTCCGACCTGACCCGAACGGGTGGAGGTGCTCCGTACCTGGTGTCTGAACGCTCTGGGGGCGACGGACCCGCTGACGCCTGAGCAGCGGCCGTGCGCGGGGTCACGCGCGGCGCGCGCAACGGTGGCGTCCCGGGGGTACCGGGCGCGGCATCGGCTTGCCTGATCCGGTACAGCGCCTCAGTGTTTGGGCGACGTCAGCGGCCTGAAGTTCCTCACGTTTCCCTCGTGCGCGGAGTCCCCCTCTATATGCGCCTTCTCCCGCTCCTCCTCGCGACGGCCACGGTGCTCGGGGCGCAGCAGCCCGTCGCGCGCCTGCGCTTTGCTGTCACCTTTCCGGCAACGCGCAGTGCCGCGCCGATTGACGGTCGACTCCTCGTGCTGCTCTCGGCGGACAGCACCGGCCAGCCCAAGGATCAGTTCTCGTGGGGCCTCGGCACCAGTGCCGCGTTCGCGATCGACGTCGAAAACTGGAAGCCCGGCGAGGTGCGGTACGTCGACGCCGGCGCGCACGGGTTCCCCGTCAGGCATCTCGCCGATTTCGCGGCCGGGCGCTATCGCGTGCAGGCGATCATCAATCGCTACGAAACGTTTGTCCGCGGCGATGGCCACACCGTGAAGCTGCCCCCCGACAAGGGCGAGGGGCAGCACTGGAACATCAAGCCGGGCAACCTCTACTCCCGCCCGACATGGACGGCGGTCGATCCGCGGCGTGCCGATGTGATTCGCCTGAGCCTCGAGGAGGAGATCCCGCCGATCCCGGCGTTCAGGGAGACCGAATACGTCAAGCACGTGCGGATCCGGAGCGAGCGGCTCTCGAAGTTCTGGGGACGCGACATGTACGTCGCGGCGTTCGTGACGTTGCCGTGGGGCTTCAACGATCACCCCGGGTCGCGCTATCCACTGGTCATCAACCACGGGCACTTCTCGACGACGCCGGACAACTGGCGGGAGACGCCACCGGACCCGAACCTCGCTCCGGACTACTCCGAGCGCTTCTCGCTGGCCGGGTACAACCGCATCCAGCAGGCGGAATCGTATCAACTGTACAAGGACTGGACCGGCCCCGGGTTTCCGCGCGTGTTGCTCGTGCAGATCCAGCATGCGACGCCCTACTACGACGACTCGTACGCGGTGAACTCGGCGAACAACGGGCCCTATGGCGATGCGATCCAGTACGAGCTGATTCCCGAGATCGAGAAGCGGTTCCGTGGCATCGGCGCTGGCTGGGCGCGGTTTGTCTTCGGTGGATCCACCGGCGGCTGGGAGTCCATGGCCGTGCAGATGTTCTATCCTGAGGAGTACAACGGTGCGTGGGTGGCCTGCCCGGACCCGATTGATTTCCGGCACTACACCGTCGTGGACATCTACAAGGACACGAACGCGTACTTCATGCCCTCGCGCTTCAAGAAGACTCCGCGTCCCGGGCATCGGAACTACCTCGGTCACGTCGATGCCACGCTCGCCGAGGTGAACCAGTACGAGCTCACGCTCGGCACCAGGGGCCGTTCGGGCGACCAGTGGGACGTGTGGGAGAGCGTGTATTCGCCCGTGGGGGATGACGGCTATCCGCGGCGCCTGTGGGACAAGGAGACAGGGAAGATCGACCCCGTGACCGCGGCGTACTGGAAGGAACACTACGATCTCTCGCACATCCTGCAGCGCGATTGGCCGCGGCTGGCGCCGAAGCTCAAGGGCAAGTTGCGGATCTACGTGGGCGACATGGACAACTACTACCTGAACAACGCGGTCTACGAGGTGGAGAAGTTCCTGAAGACTGCGAACCCTGCGGCGGATGCGGTGGTGGACTATGGCGATCGCGACGAGCATTGCTGGAACGGCGATCACACGCGCGGAAACGCGTGGTCTCGTCTGCGCTACGTGCAGATGGCGACGCCATGGTTCGTGGAGCGCATGCTGACGACGGCGCCGACGGGCGCGGACCTGCGGAGCTGGCGGTATTAGCATAGGGTCGAGGGATGGACGGCTGGGATGACAGGTTCAGCGGACCGGTGGCAACCTCTACCGCTTCGCGCCACACGCCTTGCTTGTCCTTCGCACGCTTTGCAGACTTTGTGCATTCGAGGAGCTGGACATTGCATCCCCGAGGGCGGCGTGGACGGTCAGAACCTCACAGAACGGCTGCAGGAGACCTTGGGGGAGCGGTACAGGCTTGAGCGCGAGCTTGCTCCTGGAGGGATGGCGCGCGTCTTTGTCGCAACGGAGACGGCACTCGGTCGCAAAGTGGTGCTCAAGGTCCTGCCGCCGGAGATGGCGGGCGCCGTCTCGATCCAGCGCTTCATGCGCGAGATCCGAGTGGCTGCGCAGCTCCAGCACCCACATGTCGTCCCGCTTCTCAGTGCGGGCGAGGCGGCCGGCGTGCCGTGGTACAGCATGCCGTTCGTTGCTGGCGAGTCGTTGCGAGCAAGGCTCGAACACCAGGGAGAACTGCCGATTGGCGCGATTGTTCCCACGCTGCGGGAGATCGCGAGCGCGCTGGCTCACGCACATGCACGCGGCGTCGTGCATCGAGACATCAAGCCAGAAAACATCCTGCTGTCCGATGGTGCAGCCTTCGTCTCCGACTTCGGCGTCGCCAAGGCGATCGCCGACGCCGGCGAAGCTTCGTTGACGTCGCAGGGAATGGCGTTGGGCACGCCGGCATATATGTCCCCGGAGCAGGGCACCGCTGACCCGCGGACTGATCACCGTGCGGATGTCTATGCGTTTGGCGTGGTTGCCTACGAGATGCTCGTCGGGCACACGCCCTTCGCGGGCCGTTCAGCTCAGGCGACGCTGGCGGCGCACGTGAACGAGGTGCCCGTCCCTGTTCAGCAGGCGCGGCCGGCCACGCCGCCCGCGCTGGCTACTCTCGTGATGCGCTGCCTCGAGAAGTCACCCGCGGACCGACCGCAGGCGGCGTCGGAGCTGATTCAAACCCTCGATGCGCTCGCCACACCCAGCGGCACGTTGCCTTCGTCGGTCACGGAACGCGCTGGTGCGGCGTCGTCCGTCGGCCATCCGGCGCCGGTGCGGACTCCGGGCACTCGTCGCGCCGTCGTGCTCTGGACGAGCGGGGCGGTCCTCGCGCTCGCCGCCGTCGGCGGCTGGTTTGCCGGGACGCGTCCCCGCGAAGTAGTGCCTCGGGCGCAGCTCATCGCTGTTGCCCCGTTCGCGAACGAGACGGGTGAACCGCAGTTCGACGTTCTTGGACGCTACACGGCCGACGTGCTGACCCGTGAACTCTCGCGGGACGATACGCTGGTCGTGCTCTCCGCGACGGCGGTTCAGGCAGCGCTCAGCAATGCGCCACGCGACGTGGACGTCGCCTCCTACCTGGCGAATGCAACGAACTCGTCGGTGATCGTGCATGGCTCCATCTACCTTCAGGGGGACTCTCTGCGCTTGCAGGCAACGATCACCCGCGCGGCAGGCGGAACCATGCCCAGAGCCATAGATCCCGTGGTGGGCGTGCGCACCGCAGCGAGCGAGGCCGTCGACGTGCTGCGTGACCGCGTGCTTGGCGCGTTTGCCATCGACGGCAATTGGGTGATGACTCGCGCGCCGAAGATCGAGGCGTATCTCGAGTTCAGCGAGGGCCTGGCGTTCTTCGGCGTCGACTATCCACGTGCCCGCCGGCATCTGCATCGCGCAATCGCCATCGACTCCACCCTGTTCGCAGCGTACGTGACGCTTGCCACGGCGTACGCGAACGTCGCCATGTGGGATTCGAGCGCCGCTGTCGTCAGCCTATTTGGCCGATTTCAGAATCGCCTGTCGGCCGATGAGCGCGACTGGCTCGCGATGAACAGAGGCATCCTGGCGGGAGACATCGAGGCGGAACTCGTGGCCGCTCGCAGGTTGATGAAGCGCGATCCACGTGGGCTTCCGGCGTACCTGACCGGGCTCTATGCACTCTGGTCCCTGCGTCATGGCGAAGCGCTCCGCGCCTTGTTGGAAGTAGACTCGATGTCTCTGGCACGGCGATGGCCGCTGGGATTTCAGACTTCAGTGCTCGCCGGGACGTATCATCTGGGTTCCGACTACGCACACGAACTTGCTATGCTGCTGGATCGGCGTCGCGCGTATCCGGATGATCGTCGTCTCCTTGCATCGCACATGATGCCCCTGGCAGGACTTGGGCAGGGGGCCTGGGGAGCTGCGCTCGCGGACTCTCTCCTTCGAGGCACGGCGGGTCTCGACCGCGTCGTGCACTCCGTTCAGGCTGGAGCGCTGGAATTCGACGCCCACGGTGACTCGGTGACCGCTCGACAGATCGCTGGACAGGTCACGCGTTGGTATGCTGCCCAGCGAGGAGGGCGACCGGACGCCTTCCATCGCGTCACCTTGGGATCGGCCCTCCTCGTGCAGGGCCTCGTGGATTCGGCGCTCCAGGTGTTCTCACGCACTGGGCCGACGGAACCCGAGCCATCCTCGGCGCCTCTGCTGACGCTCGCGGGCTACCGCGGCCTAGCGCTCGCGCGCAAGGGTGACCGCGCCGGAGCGATGGCGGTCGCTGATTCGTTAGGTGCACTGACGCGGCCGTGGCTCTTTGGCAATCACACGTTCTGGCGAGCGGCAATCATGGCCGAGCTTGGCGACCGCGAGGCGGCGATGACAGGGCTAGCCGAGGCCTACAAGCAGGGTGTTCCAAAGAGCCTGTGGCATGCCTCCTACCCCCTCCGGGCCCTTCGTGGCTATCCGCCGTTTGAGGTGGCGCTTCGGCCCGTCCAATGACGGACGGATGCATGGACGGACCGGGACAGATGTGCGGTGGGGCGCGTTCCTTCGGTTTGCGAACCTCCTGCCATCGATCTACTCTACCATCGGTTCTACCAGAAAAATCGCTTCAGGCCAACTGGCTCGGGTGTGCGAGGTCGCAGGAGGATCCGCAGATAGATCACGACGCCTGAGAGGCCGACGAACGCGAGCGCCAGCCCCCAGCCCATCGCGACCACCAGGCCACCGTCGCCCAGGAATTCGCCGGAGTGGATCCGGTAGAGCAACGGCTTGTCCGCGTACGTCTCGTTGGCGAGCAATCGACCGGTCTTTTCATCGATCACGAACTTGCGATCCTCGCCGCCCTCAGGCTTACCCGTGAAAACCATCACGCGCGGCGCATCACCCTTGAATTCGATCGTCACCTTGTCGATCGGCGCGTCACCAGCCGTCTCGCGGGCCGCGGCCAGCGCCCGGCCGATGGGCTCCGACCACGCCGCTGCCGGCGCAGCAAGGGTCACCGGACTCACCAGCTGCCGAGTCCGCTCGCGAATGGTCTCCTCCTCGCCGAAGAACTCGGTGAACGCCGTCAAAATGCCCGTGACGGCAGCGAAAAGGATAAAGACCGAGGCAGGAAAGGCGATCCAGCGATGCCACTGGCGCCACCACGCAGTTCGCGAACTCATGATTCATTCAGGTTTGAGTGTCGCGAAACTACACGCAGGGCGACCTCCGCGCAGCCATCGGCACGTTGCGGCTCGAAGGCCCGCGAACGTATCTCCACGATCCGCTGGTCCGAACCCGTGATCGCCCCCGCCACGCCGCCATGACGATCTGGAACGTCGACATCATGTGGGCCATGATGCTCTTCGGGGTCACGCTCTTCACGAGCTGTGTCGTGGTCGTGAACCGTGCCATGCGGGGCATGCGAACGGTCGGACTCGTGACGTGCTACGCGGCGGGGCTCGCGATGGTGCTGCTGCTGCCGTGGAAAGTTGCCGTCGTCACGTGGTGCGTTTTTGCCGCCGCGGGTGGCCTGTTCGTGCTGGCGTACGAACTTTGGGCACGCCGCCGCTATGCCGGGACGGGCCGTTCACCGCGGCCGCTCATCCTGCTGCAGGGGTTCGTGCTCTGGCCCGCGATGATCCCCGAAGCCATCGAAGGCATGGTCACCGACGCGGGTATCCTGCCCCCGATGGTTCCGCCCGCCCAGCGCGACGACCCACCGCCGACCTCATGAGCGCGTCGATCCTGCCGCTAAGCAGTGGGGTCGACGCGCGGGACACGAAGCACGAAAGCCCTCTGGACGCCGACTGGCGCGGCGAGCGCGACGACGGCTAGCCGCCGGAACCGATCTGCCGCGTGTACTTGACGGTGAACGACCGCGCGATCGGGTCGCGCCAGCGCGTGAAGCCGTCTGCCGTCTGCCCGTCGTTGAAGACGATGAAGAGCCCGGTGCCTGCGGTGTTGAGCCAGGCAAACCGCAGGTTCGACGTGAAGACCTGCTGCTGGTTGTTGTACTGCGTCAGCGACTGGAAGAACACGCGCGGGGTGAAGAAGTACGCGAACTTGAGGCCCACGAGCTTCCGGATAAAGCTGCCCTGGTCGAGGTTCACGTCCTGGTAGTCCAGCAGCAGCGACGAGGAGATCGACGAACCCTTGCGCGCGGTGAGTGTGAGGTTGCCACCGTTGCGCGTGCCGTTGTAGAACGGCCCGAAGTCCGTGCGTCCGCTGAACGACAGCGGGGCACTCGGGTTGGAGTTGAAATCGAATCCGAGCTGCGCCCAGTCGTACGACCCCACCGGAATGTTCACCCCCGGAGCGATCGCGAACGGCACCTGCAGGCCCTCGTGCGTCACGTTCATCTCGGGACCAAACCGCGCCCCGCTGTTCAGCTCCACCTCGGTCACGTCGACGTGGATCGTGCCGTTCTGGTAGTAGCCGTCCATGTCGTAGTAGCCGCGGAAGTTCACATGCGGGTTCCACTGGCGCACCCGCGTCCACTTCGTGCTGCGCACCAGGCGCATCGTGGAGATGTCGTAGAACCGGTACCCGCCAGGGCGTCCCATGAAGCCGACTTCAGGATTGAAGTCCTCGCCCACCTGCAGAAAGCGCACGTTGTTGTTCCAGTCCCGCGTGCGGAACTCGGCGCGGCCGCTGAACGCGGCATCGTCGCCGTCGCGGCCCTTCGTCTGCGACTTCGACGCCCACGCATCGAAGGTCCACGCCTGCCCGACGCCGAGTCGGCCGTCGACGCCGAATACGCGGTTGTAGTCGTCGCTGTCACCCATGCGCTGCCGCTGCACGCCGATCACGCCGATCCGCGAGCGCGAGGAGATCTCCTTGAGCACACGACCCACCGTGTACGAGTTGCCGTTCACCTGCCCGACGTCGTCGGTGAACATCTGCAGCGCGCCCACGGTGAGGCCGCCCACGCGGCCCGTCAGTCGACCGCCGCCGATGATCGGTGTCACCTGCCCTAACGAGTCGATCCCGATGCGTCGGGTGAAGAACAGGTCCACGGCCTGCGGAGTGCCCGCCGAGAACACGCCCGCGTTCTCGAGGAAGAAGGGGCGCTTTTCGGGGAAGAAGATCGGAAACCGCGTGAGGTTCGTGCGCTGCTCGTCGACTTCGACCTGCGCAAAGTCGGTGTTGTAGGTCAGGTCGAGCGTCAGGCTCGGCGTCACACCGTACTTGGCATCCAGGCCCCACTCCGCCGGATACCTGAACTCGGACTGCGTTGCGTACGTGCGCGTCGACTGGCCGAGGACATAGGGCGTGACCGTCGCGATGCGCTTCACCGGTACCTGCACACCCTCGAGCGTCCCGGCCTGCGAAAGACGATGGATGTTGAACTGCCGGTTCACGCGCGACCACAGCGCTTCTTCGTTCCGGCGACGGATGCCTCGCATGATGTTGAAGCCCCACGTTTGCGTCGCGCCGGCACCGTAGCGGATGGTCGAGAACGGAATGCGAAACTCCGCGTACCAGCCCGCCGAGTCCGTCGAGGTGGCGACCGTCCAGGAGGCGTCCCAGTTCAGGTTCACGCCACCCATCGACCCCGCCTGCGCCCTGGTCTGCCCGCCCGCGAACACGCCGCCCCCTTCGCCCTCTCGAACGATCTGCGCATCGTGTTCGACGCCTGACGGCGTGGTCCCGAACAGAAAGCCGTTCTGCCGATCGTGATACGTGTCGAGGATGAAGCCGAAGTAGTCCGAGTTGGTGAGCGTGACGTCGCGAATCTTCTCGCTCGGGACAATGGATGCGGCGTCGCGGTCATAAAGCCAGGCCGCGACATAGAGCGCCTGTCCGTCGGTTGCCACGCGGACCTCGGTCCGCTCGGAAACCGGCGTCCCCTCCAGGGGCTCCCGCTGGACGAAGTCGGTAAAGAGCTCCGCCTCGCGCCAGACCGCGTCGTCGAGGCGGCCGTCGATCGTCGGCGGTGAGGTCGTGACTGCAACCTTGCCCGCGCGGCCCGCAGAAGCGCCGGCTCCGGGTGTGGTCGGCCCCTGTGACTGCGCCATCGCGGACGACGCGAGCAGAACGACGCCGGCGGCGGCGCGAAACCCCTGGAGTGTCATGATGATGAGTTACAGATGAATTCAGGTGTGGCCGGACAACTTACGGAGTGGCGCAGGGTCGGGACACCCACACGCCTGCGTCCTTGCTCGAACCCGCCGGTGTGCGGCGCCGGTCGCGGCCTCGTGCCGAGTCGCCCGCGGCGCTCCGAGGTACGCGACGGCCAGGAGGGATCAGCGCGGCCGCGCGGTCACTGACTGATACACAGCGTCCAGTCCCTTCACGAACACGTCGCGAGGGAGTGCGCCGGGGACGATCTCCCCGTTGATCACAAAGGTTGGGGTTCCACGGACCAGGAGCGACTGGGCCAGCGCATTGTTGCGCGCGAGGGTCGCGCTCACCGCCTTGCCCTTTACGCAGGCGCCGTACGCCGCAGGGTTCACGCCCGCTTCGCTGGCATAACGCGCCACGAGCATCTGCGGGGAGCGCGACGCCATCCATGCCTTGCGGTTGGCGTAGAGCTTGTCGTGCATCGGCCAGAACTTGCCCTGCTCCGCGGCACAGATCGCCCCCTCGGCGGCTTCGCGAGCGTTGGGAAACATCCCGAGCACAAAGGGCACGAATCGCCACTGGACCTTGCCGGGCTTCGTGTAGAGTGAGTCCAGTGCCGGCATGGTCTCCGCGGCGAACTTCGCGCAATAGCCGCAGCCAAAGTCTGCCATTTCCACGATCCAGATCGGCGCGGTCGCCTTTCCCTTTGCAACGCCGTAGCCTTCGAGTGAGATCGGCCGGCCGCCGGCCACGTTTACCCGCATGCCCTGAGCCGGCAGGGACAGGGGCGAGGCAAGCAGGCCGAGCAGTACGAGGAGGCGCATGGGCGGGGGAAGGGGCGACGGGCAAGATACCCTGCGGTCCACCCCCGCGCCCCGCGTGTCGCGAGACGAGCTGGGCTTGGCATGCTCGGCAGCGCTCGCGCCGGAGAGCATGCGCGTCTAGTGACGATGGCCGGGTCGCCGATGAAGGCCGGGCTGCTGTCCGTGGGGGCCAGTGAGGCTGGTTGTCGCCCACGACGACCTCGAGCCGGGCAATTGCCCCGAGTCGCTCCGGGAATCAAGAGAGCATCCCTGGCGTTAGTGTGGCGACAGCAACCACGCCAATGACCAATCAACAGGAAGTGGCCACGCTCGGTGGCGGGTGTTTCTGGTGCCTCGAGGCGGTCTATCAGGAAATGCCCGGGGTGACGGGCATCGTCTCGGGCTACGCGGGTGGCCACGTTCCGCATCCGACCTACGAACAGGTGTGCGGCAAGGGAACGGGCCACGCCGAGGTGGTGCAGGTGAGCTTTGATTCCGGGAAGGTCAGCTATCGCGAGATTCTCGAGACCTTCTTTGCGACGCACGACCCGACGACGGTGGACCGGCAGGGCAACGATGTGGGTCCGCAATATCGATCCGTGATCTTCACGCACGATGATATGCAGGTTGCGACCGCACGCTCCGTCATCGACGAACTGACGCGTGAGCAGGTGTTTCGCGACCCCATCGTCACCGAGATTCGGCCGCTGCCGGAGTTCTATCCGGCGGAGGAGTACCACCAGAACTACTACCGGCAGCACACGTCGCAGCCCTACTGCGCGTTCGTGATCGCTCCCAAGCTCGCGAAGTACCGCAAGCGGTTGAGCACGCGTGCCGACGCCTAGGCTCGCGAATCCGTCAGGCGAGCGACGGCGTGGCCGTATGGTTGTGCGTTCCAGTACACGAGCTCGAATCCCGCTTCGCGGAGTTCGTCCGCGAGTTCATCGCGTCGGAAGCAGTGCACGAGGTTTGGCACGAGGTAGTCGCCCACCTCGACGCGTGGCCCGCCGAGCAGCGGCCGTAGGGCGTTGGCCATGCGGGCGACGTGACGGAAGCGGTCGAACTCGGCCTCCAGCGCGAAAAAGGACACCAGCAGCGGCGCTCCGGGCACGAGGTGCGTAGCGACCTGTCGCAGGCACCCGCCGTTCGCGTGATCGGATGAGCATGTAGCCACCCCAACCAACGATTGCCTCTCCGTACGGCCGACCCATGTTCGGGCATTCGTCGCGAGCGGCCAGCGTCACCGTGCCGCCCAACCCGAGCCGCTCGAGCAGCGCGTTGGCATACGTGACCAGGTCGGGGTGGCACTCGAACGCGTCCACGTCGTAACCGAGCCGCCGCAGGCCGACCACCTCGCGCCCCCCACCGGCCGACCCGAGAAGGAGGGATCCGGACCGATCGAAGTACGCATCGACAACCTGCTGCTCCCAGGACCTGAGTCCGCGTTCGATGTGGTCCGGGGTGCGTACATGTGGAGAGCCGCCGAAGCGGGCGCGAGCGTGCGTGCGCGCATCGCTGGGTGTCTGCAGGTCCGGGAAAGCCGTAGCGCGCCGATACCTCCGGTGCAGCATCGCCGGTTGATTCCGCGGGTCGCGGTCGAGAGATTACCCGCTCGCCGCAATCCGGTGATGGGGTGTAGCTCAGCTGGCAGAGCGCCTGACTGTTAATCAGGAAGTCGCTGGTTCGAATCCAGCCGCCCCAGTGTCGTTCCAACTCGTTGCAACAGAGAGAGATAACGGTCCAGATCCCCCTCGGCGATCTGGGCCGTTCTTCGTGGTGGGACAGCGATACGCCGAGCTGCTGTCGGAGACCGGGTCGTCGATCTGCGTGCGTCGACGCCAATGGTCGGGGCCTCCGTGCGCGGGCAACGGTCGCACCGCGTCGCACACGCGGCCGCAGGGCGCGCGGTGTCAGGGCATGAGGCAGAGCGGCGTGCCGAGCATCGGCGCTGTCGATGCCCGGCTCGTCAGGCAGACGCATGCCCGCCTGCCGGTCCGCCTGTCACGACCTCGCAGTGTAGCTTGGGTCACGGCAAGCAGGGCACTCGTTGAGCCAAGCTCTGCGGTCTGACACTACACACCAGAAGGAGTCGCCTCCATGCGTTGGTTCTCCCGCCCGTCGCACGCACGCCTCGCCGTCATGCTGCTGCCGGTGCTCGCGGCGTGCGGAGGCGATGGTTCGAATGCGCCCCAGCCCACGGAGTTCACCGTGGCCATGGTCACCAGCGCGGTCACGGCTCGGCAAGGAGAAAACGTCCTGCTCAACGTGCGGGCGACGATCACCTCCGGCCCGGCGTCGGAGTTCACGTTCAGCGCCACCGGCGCGCCAACCGGGGTGACGATCACCTTCCCCCCGGGCCCGCTCCCAGCGCCGACCCTGGGTTCGGCCACGGCGACAATGGCCGTCCAGGTGGGTACGACGGTCGCACCAGGCATCTATACGATCACCGTCACCGCAACGTCCAAAGCCGGTGTCGCAAAGACCACCGCAGCGTCGCTCACGGTCGTGTTGCCACCGAGCTACACGATCGCGGTCACGCCGACGTCCCAGACCGTAAACCAGAACGGCACCGGGGGCGCGGTGGTGACGCTCACACGCACCAACTTCGCCGCGCCGGTGCTCCTCTCCATCGAGGATCAGCCGCCTGGCGTGAGCGGAGTCTTTACGCCATCTCAGGTCACGGGAACAACCTCAGGGCTACAGCTCACCGTTGGACCGACGGTGGTGCTTGGCACGTATCCCGTAACAGTGCG